>JBOGSE010000099.1:0-1345 GCA_050694895.1 bacterium
CACTCATCGGCCCGATCCAGGACGTGCGCGCCGATCAGGTGACGACCGATCAGATCGCGCAGTCGATCGCCGCGCACAACTGCCTGTTTTGCCTGCGGGGGACGCTCGTCTGGGTCGACCGGTTCACCGTCGGTACAATCACCGCGACGTACATCGTCGAGCGATTGAGCCTCACCGTCCGCGGCCAGTCCATTCCGCACTACGCGCTGTTGTTCTTCCTCATCGACGATGGGACGTCCCGGGGTCTGGCGCCGAGCGGATGGACCCAGGCGGACATCGAGGTGCAGGTTCCCGTCGATCGATTTCGGTCGATGGAGCCGGTGATTCTGGCGATCGCGCAGAGCCTCCGGCTGACGGTGCCCGAGCGACCGCAACAGGAGTGCTGGCCACGGTGAGCCGTTGAGCGGTCCGCCCGGCCCCACGGCGGCGTTGCCCGACGACGCGCTGCCGATCCTCCGTACGAAGCTCGTCATCGAAGGGAAAACGGATCAGCAGGCTGCCGCGGAACTGGGGGTGCCCGAAGAGACGATCCGGGCGCTGCGCCAGCGGCACGGCCGGCATCTGCGCACGGCCGCGTTCTCCCACCGTTTGGGCCGCTACCTGACCGGCGAGTATCCGCAGGCGGCCATCAATGCACTCATCCAGCTGCTCGCGGTCCTGGTGGCGTTCATCATGGGCAATGCCTGGCAGGTGCGCACGGCCGAGCTCAGCGATCTGCGCAGCCAGCTGGCGGTGCTCCGCCCGCTGCTCGCCGAGGTCAACCTGCTGCATCAAAAGGCCATCGGGCTGCAGCGATCGCCTCCGCAGCGCTGCAGCGTCGATTTCAGCCTGTCATCCAATCCGCTCGTGCCGGCCTTTCCGCGGTGGGAAGCGATCCGGGTGAGTGAAGGCGGCCTGCTGCTGCGTCAAGACCTCTTCGACACGGTGAGAAAGTCGTACGATGAGCTGAGCCTGGCTCCGGTGAACAGCGCGGGACTGGATCAGACCGGCTGTCAGGCGTTTCTGGGCGGGATCATTGCCGACCTCAACTCGACGCGGCAGTCGGTGGTGAAGGAGATCGACCGTGTTGAGGCCGACCGGAGAAGCATCCGCACGCAGTTGCAGACGCCGGGCCTGCTGGCCTTTCTCGGCCTGGCGCTCGCGCTCTCGATGGCCATCCTGCTGGTCCCGGTGCTTGTGCACCGCATCGCGGTGATCGCGACGCGCGTAGTGCGTTAGGGCCGGACGAGCCACCACCCGCGGCACGTGGCGAATCGGCCGCCGCCGATCGCGCAGGCCAGGACGACTTTCTCCTCGGAGTCGGTAGGCTGCGGCCTGTCGTGCTGGAGCGTGGCCCCCGGCTGCG
>JBOGSE010000100.1:0-3432 GCA_050694895.1 bacterium
CTTCGGCCGACTGCTTCGTCGGCGCGGCGTCCGCAGACCCGACGACGCTGACGAGCATCCCCATCTTCGCGTTGAGCTTGATGGGGTAATTCAGCGTGTCCTGGCGGCTCTGCGCGCGGAACTGCACGAGCTCGTCTTCGATCGCGGTGAGCTTCTTCGTCAACGGCTCGGCGGCCCGCGTGAGCCGGCGCAACCCGGCCCCCAGGGGACCCTGGGCCTGAAGCGCCTTCGCCCGCTTCACGGTGTCGTCGACCTGCATGCGCATCTCGCGGATGCGGTCGATGGCCTCGTGCGTCTCGGTAAGCGTGTCGCGGATGGCGAGCAGCAGGTCGAACTGCGCCTCGAATTCCTGTTGCGTGGCCGCCGCGCGTGGGTCCTTGCGGATCTCGAAGGACGCGCTCGACGTCGCGCCACCCGGGAGCTTCAGTCGCACACGGTACGTCCCCGGCACGGCGAGCGGGCCCGCGAGCGCGCGCTCTAAATCCTCCATGGACTTGTCGCCCTTGAGCTTGCGCGCGTCTGGGTAGCGCATGTTCCACACGAAGCGGTTGAGGCCCGCCTCTATCGGCACGCGCGGTTCCTTCTCCTCCGGCTCCTTCTCCGCTCCCGGCTGCGGCATCAACGCCTCGGGCGGCGCGCCTTCGCCCGGCGCAACCGCGGTCACCGAATCGGGCGTCTCGTCCTTCTTCTTGCTGGTGAAGGTGCGGACCTCACGCCCGCGCGCGTCGAGGAACGCGAGCGTCACGTCCTCCTTGGGCTTCTCGCGGAGCCAAAATGTTACGATGACGCCGTCGGGTGGGTTCTTGCCGCCGTCGAGATTGATCTCGACCATTTCGCCGGTCGGCTCCTTCTCGACCGGCCACACCGTGTACATCGTCGCCGCGGTGAAGCGGTAGTTCTTCTGTCCCTTCACCGGCTTGTGTCCGAAGCCGCGATTTCTACGGAAATGGGTCGTCGGTCGCGGCGTGAACACGTGCGCGCGCTCGCGTTCGATCTGGGGCGACCACTCCCGAAGCACGGTGAGGTCGTCGAAAAGCCAGAAGCCCCGCCCGTGCGTCCCGAGCACGAGGTCGGAGTCCTTCACGACCATATCGTGGACCGGCATGTGCGGGAGGTTCGCCTGCCAGCGCAGCCAGCGCGCGCCGTCGGTAAAGGACACGTAGAGGCCGGTCTCCGTCCCGGCGTAGAGGAGGCCGCGCCTTTGGGGATCGCAACGGATCACGCGCGCAAAGTCATCCTCCGGGATCCCGTTCACGATCGTTGTCCAGGTGCGCCCATCATTGTCGGTCTTGAAGAGGTAGGGGCGGAAATCATCGTGCCTGTAGCGTTCCGCGGCGACGTAGCAGGTGCCGGGGGAGTGCGGGGAGGGTTCGATAATACGGATCGTCGCCCAGGCCGGGAGCCCCTTCGGGGTAACGTTCCGCCAGGACTTCCCGCCGTCGCGCGAGACGTGCACGAGTCCGTCGTCCGAGCCCGCCCACAGCAAACCCCGCTGCAGTGGCGATTCGGCGAACGCGAAGATGGTGCAGTAGTACTCCGCGCCGGTGTTATCCTTCGTCACCGGGCCACCGGAGGGCCCGAGCTTGGAGGCGTCGTTGCGCGTGAGGTCGGGGCTGATCGCCTGCCAGGAAGCGCCCTCGTCCGTGGACCGGAAAACGCGGTTACCGCAGGCGTAGAGCGTGTTCGGATCATGCGGTGAGATCACGACCGGGAAGGTCCACTGGAAGCGGTACCTCGCGTCCTTCGCGCCCCAGCCGATCGTCCAGTCGGGCCAGACCATGACGTTCCGCGACTGCCCGGTGCCGTGATCGTAGCGGGTGAGGTAGCCCAGGTACGAGCCGGCGTAGATGACGTCGGGGTCGTCCGGCCGCACCGCGATGTATCCCGACTCGCCGCCTCCGATCTCGATCGCGTCCTCGCGCATGATCGAGTTGAACGTCGAGCGGCTCGGCACGCTGATGGTGGTGTTGTCCTGCTGCGCGCCGTAGACGCGATAGGGCACGCGGGTATCGGTCGTGACGTGGTAGAATTCGCACGTCGGCTGATTGTAGATTGTCGTCCAGCTCTTGCCCCCGTTGAAGGTCACCGTCCCCCCGCCGTCGTTGCCGTTGATCATGCGGTCGTGGTCCGTCGGGTCGATCCAGAGGTCGTGGTGGTCGCCGTGCGGGATGGTCACGCGCTCGAAGGTCTTCCCGGCGTCGATGGAGCGCCAGGCTTCGACGTTGAGGACCCACACCGTGTCCGCGTCCTGCGGGTCCGCGATGATGTGGTGGTAATACCAGGCGCGCTGGCGTAAATTTCGCTCCTGCGATAGCTTCTCCCACGAGGCGCCGCCGTCGTCGGAACGGAAGACCGCGCCGTCGGCGGCCTCGACGATCGCGTACACGCGGTCCTCGCGCGCGGGTGAGGCCGCGACCCCGATCCTCCCCAGCGCGCCCCTGGGCAGCCCCTTGGCGCGCGTGATCTCGGCCCAGGTGTCGCCGCCGTCCGTCGACTTGAAGATCCCGCTGCCCGGGCCGCCGGAGGTGAGCTCCCAGGGTCGGCGTACCGCCTCCCAGAAGGCGGCGTAGAGGACGCGCGGGTTGTTCGGGTCGATGGAGAGGTCGATCGCGCCTGCCTTCTCGCTCCGGAAGAGGACGCGCTCCCAGGTCTTCCCGCCGTCCTTTGAGCGGTAGACACCACGCTCGGGGTTCGGGCCGTGCGCGTGTCCGAGCGCCGCGACGTAGACGAGGTTCGGGTCGCGCGGGTGCACGCGCAGCTTTGCGATGTTCCGCGTGCGCTCGAGGCCGAGGTGCGTCCAGGTACGTCCGCCGTCCGTGGACTTGTACACCCCGTCGCCGTGCGAGACGTTGCCGCGGATGCAGCACTCGCCCATCCCGACGTACACGACGTTCGGGTCCGCGGAGGCGACGGCGATCGCGCCGACGGAGGCGCGCTTGAAGTACTGATCCGAGACGTTCTGCCAGAAGAGACCGCCATCCTCGGTCTTCCACACGCCGCCGCCGGTCGAGCCGAAGTAGAAGACGTTCCGATGCACCGGGTCGCCCGCCACCGCGCCGACACGACCGCCGCGGTACGGTCCGATGGAGCGGAACTCGAGAGGCTTGAAGAGCGGGAACTCGCTACGGTCGCCACGGCGCGCCCCGGTCGGGCGGCGCGGCGTCGTGCTCTGTCGCTGTGCTGCCAAATTGTTCCTCCCTTGAAGCGCGATCAGGCTCGGCCGGCGATGATATGCCGGTGGAATTCGCCTCGCTCATCGACTCGGTCCTGAAGCAGGAGTTCGACGAGTCGCCGGTCGCGGCCTCCAGACTCCGGCTCACCGCGTCACGTGGAAAACCGCCAGCCTGGCGGCTTCGTCTTCGAGTGCGTGCCGGACCGTGCGTGTGAGGGTCCGGAACGGCGCCAGCCGCACCCGGCCTTTCTCGTAGCGCC
>JBOGSE010000101.1:0-1421 GCA_050694895.1 bacterium
CATCGCCGCTAAGATAACTTCGTGAATCGCCGCCCTCCTCGGACGTGAGCGAACGACTTCCAGTGCCGACGCGCGGGACAGAAGCGGCGCGTGCGACGATGATCGACGCGATGCTCCACCTGCACCGGCTCGGGGGCCGCGCGCACCCACCGACGCCGGCCGCCGACGAGGCGGAGATGCAGGTGACGATAGCGTGTCCGAATCTCGCGTTCCCACTGTTGCCGGTTCAGGTACAGATAGGTGGCGGTGGCGACCTTGGGATAGAACTTCGCCGGCGACAGCCGCTCCGGTTCCCAGCCGACCTGCGCGGCGCCATCGCTCTGGGCCACCCGCAGGGCGTTGTAGACGATGGCGGCGGCGTAGACCTGCATGGCGACCGCATTGGGATTGGCGGCGTACAGGCGATTGAGGTTGAGCACTTCCTTGAGATCGAAGAACATCCGCTCGACGCTCCAGCGGTAGGGATACAAGTCCAGCGCCTCTTCGGCGCTCAAGCGCCTGGGCGCGAGCACGTTGGTGAGCACCTCGTAGCGCGTGCCCCTGCGTCGCCAGCGGATGTACCGCAGCTGCTGCTGCGGGGCGGACACGCCGGTGCCCGCCCGCACCAGCCAGTCCTCGAGGAGCCCGCCGTGGATCCGGCGCTTGCGCAGCCGCTGGAGCTTGTGCAGGCTCAGTTGGCGATTGCGCCGCACCACGCCCCAGCAGTGCTGCTGCCCCAAGGCCGCGAAGAAGTCGGCGGTGCCGTAGAGGCGATCGCCCAGGACCAGCGTCGCGCGGGCGAGGGCAGCCACCGCCGCTTTGGCGCGGGTCGCCTCGCTGGCCGCCGCGTCGGCGCAGAAGTGCAGGTGCCGGCACAGCCCGCGGCCCAGGTCGTAGACCCCGAGCAGGCAGCCCGGCAGCACCACCGCCCGCTCGTTCCACAACAGCTTGAGGCGGTGGGCAATGGCGGCCAGGCGCGAGCCATCGAGGATCACGATCGCGGCGAACCGGGCACGGACCGGCGCCACCTCGGCGGCATAACGCGGGGGCACCGCGGTCACCAGCCGGGCGGTGAAGCGTTGGAACACCTCGGCAAAGAACGCCGGGCGCAGATCGCGACAGCGCTGAAAGAAGGCTTCGGGGCTGGCCTCGACCCGCGGGTACGTCGGATCCCGGCCCTCCAGCGAGTCGGCCAGGGCTTGACTCAGGGCCTTCGGGGCCCGCAGCACGACGGCCGTCCAGAAGCGGATCAACGCCTCCAGCGTCCACACCCGCTGCCGCTCGGTCTTCCGCACGGCGCCAAAGACGGTCCGACACAGGGCCGGCGTGATGTGCTCCTGCAGCAGATCCACCACCCGCAGCAGATCGATCGTCTTCGCGCGCCTGGGCATAGCCCCTCCTGGCGATGGGGGTGCTATGCCTCAGTGAACGCAACGAGTGGC
>JBOGSE010000102.1:0-4178 GCA_050694895.1 bacterium
TACTATGTGTGCAAAATGCTGGGACTCACCGGCCGGCAGGGGGTCGTGATTCCGCACCAGAACCTGCGCAACCTCATGCTCAACGATGAGGTGACCGGTGCGATCCGCGACGGACGCTTCCACGTCTGGGCGGTGCGGACGATCGACGAGGGCGCCGAGATCCTCACCGGTACGCCGGCGGGCGAGGCCGATGCCGATGGTAACTACCCCGAGGGTACGGTGAACTTCCTCGTGGCGCAGCGGCTCGGTGAGCTTGCCGACCGCCTTCGCCGCTTCGGCCCGCCGCGGGGAGCGCGCGATGATGGGGCCCGCGAGGAACCGGCCCGCGAGGAGGTCCCCGCGAGTGAGCCCGTGCCAGACACGCCACCGCGTGGGGGATCGGCCAAAGATCCGGGCGACGCACTATGAGGCTCCCATGGGTCGCCGGACTGCTCGCGCTGTTGTTGGCAGCGACTGGTGCAGTCGCGCAATCCAACGTGACGACCTCGGGCGACCTCCAGGCCGCGCAGGAGGTGACCACGGCATGGGAGCGTTTCGAAAGGCTGCGGTCGTACCGATTGAGGTTCACGACCACCAGCGAAGTGATCTTTGAGGAGAACGTGAAGCCCGACCGCATGCGCGTCCTCTCTCGGGACTCCAGGGGACGTACGGAAGAGACGGTCGTCATTGGCAAAGAGTATCGCGTCCTGCTGCACGAGACCGAAGAGGACCGTCGGCGGAGGGAAGAGGATCGCCGCCGCGAGCAGCAGGAGCGCATCAGCAGCCTCGTCAACGGTCTTATCAGCATCTTCACTGGAGGCGGGATCTTCGCGGTCGCCCAACTGATCCGTTCACAGATCCAGTCCGCCGCGCAGGAACGGCAGCAAGACTCGCTGGGTGTGTGGCTGTGCCCGAAGGGGCAGTGGCCCTACGATCCCGCGTCGCTCGCGGCCCAGGCCGGACCTCCGCCGCCTACCGAGGAGACATATGGACGCCTTGGCGAGGTGATGATCGAGGGGGCACGGACGCAGGGGTACACGCTCGAGACGAAGAGCGGCGGCCAGGCCCCCTCAGTCGTGAGGCACCGGGTATACGTGCTCGTTGAGACAGAGATGCTCAGACGGTTGGAGATGATTGACGCGCTCCCGGGCACAACCGCGCCGCCCGCTGATTGGACCAAGAAGGCTGATGCTGTCTGGGATTACTCCGATCACAACGCGCCGATCACGATAGAGTTCTCCCCGTGCGGCCAGCGGCAGAGGTAGCCTGCCCGAGAGCGGTGAGGCAGTGAACATCACGGTCATGGGCGCCGGCGGGCTCGGCGGATACTTTGGCGGTCTGCTGGCGCAGGGAGGGCACACGGTCACGTTCGTGGCCCGGGGCGCGCACCTCGAGGCGCTGCGCCGTCAGGGCGGCATGCATCTCCGCACGGTTCACGGCGACTTCTTTGCCCCGGCGCACGCTACCGCCGATCCCGGCGACGGTCCCACACCCGATCTCATCTTTTTCAGCGTGAAGTCTTTCGATACAGAGCAGGCGGCGGAGTCGATAGGGCCGTCGCTGGGGCCCAAGACCCTAATTCTCTCCGTGCAGAACGGGGTTGAGAACGAGGAGATTCTTGCCCGGATGTTCGGCGCAGAGCGCATCCTGGGCGGCAATGTGTACTTGCTGGCCACCATCCAGGCGCCCGGTGTCGTCGAGCAAAGCGGCGGTCCGCGCACCCTGAACTTCGGGGAGTGGCGGGGGGGCATGAGTGACCGCACGCGGCGGTTGGAGGCCGCGTTTCGCGACGCCGGAATCAACGCCACGGCCTCGCCCGACATCGTCCGCGAGAAGTGGGTGAAATTCGCCCTCATCTGCGCGCAAGCGGGCATGACCGCCTTGACACGCCTGCCGATCGGCGACATTCGCGCGTCGCCGCCAACGTGGGCGATGTACCGTCGGCTATTGGAAGAAGTGGTCGCTGTGGGTCAGGCGCGGGGTGTCACGCTGGACGGCCGTGTCGTCGATGACCACCTGGCCCTGGCCGCCCGGCTCGAGCCCAACTACACGTCGTCAATGCATTACGACTTGACCCACGGCAAACGGCTGGAGATCGAGGCGCTCCATGGGACGGCGGCGCGCTACGCACGCGAAGCGGGGATTTCGGCGCCGGCCTGCGAGGCCGTTTATGCGGCACTGCTCCCCCACGACCTCAGGGCCAGGGGCTCCCTCAAATAATCGCGGTCGTGGCGGCCTGGATGGTGGTCGGCAGCCCGATCTCATTCAGGGCGTTCGCCAGGCGCTCGGCATGGTCGCGCATCCGGTACGGTCGGGTCACGACCTGGAACGAATTCCCAACCTGCGTCACATAGACGATATAGCCTTTGGCCCGCACGAGGCGCATGCGGATCTCGGCCGGTGCGCGGCTGGCGAATTCGCCGAACCCTACCATATACCCGGTGATCGCGGAGAGACCGGCCGCACCGCCCGCGGCTCCAACGGTGCGCGCGGGTCGCGGCATGGCGACCATTCGGCTCGACGCCCGGCCCTTGACCTCAGCGCTTGCGGGCGACTTCCGTCTGGGTTTGGCTACACCGGCAGTCGATGGTTCCGGGGGGGCAGAGATCGTCGCGGGCTGGGTGATCCTGATGCCCTCTTGTGCTTCCTGCGGGCCCTGTGAGATCGGCAGCGGCGTCGTCGCCAGGATCACCACCGCGGCCGCCGCTGCGGCGGTCGCGAGCGTCATGACCGCGATGAACCTGCCTCGCCCGGCCCGTTCGCGGGCTTGGGCCGGCTCTTTGGCCATCGCGTCCAGCATCCGCATGTACTGGCGCACCCGGGGCATGTCGTGAAGCGGGCGGGTGCCCTCGCGGAAGTCGCGCAGTTCGTCTTTGAGTTCGCGCTCGATATGCTCCCAGGCATCGAGCCACGCACGTGATCTGATCTCGGCGGTCGCCGCGAGACCCTGCGGCACTTCCTCGAGCAATGTTCCCTGGGGATCGAACAGACGCAGGGACCCGTCGGCCTCGCTGACTCGATATCCATCGGGAAGAGACAGACGCTGTGGCAATGTCATCGCTCCCATGCTAGGGGTACACGTGCACTTCTATAGGGGATATACCCGCGGTATGGGCAGGTCTAGTCGTGCAGCAGGTTCAGGCCGTGCACCCGCCTTCGACGCACATCCCCCGGACGGTATCCGCGCCGCGGGCTCCGACCAGGTGTCCCTGCGGCACACGGGGCGGCTGACGTACCGTTGCTCCCTCCCGGGCCTGGCGGGGTTGGTCAGTTCCCGTTGCACAGGACCCGGCCCTCCTCGCTGCGCGCGCGGGCCTGGCCCCACGAGATGGCGCCTCTAGACGGGAGTTCGGCCCCGCTGTAGCGGATTGCGGGTACAGGGAACCGCTAGCTAATTCCTAGCTAATGCGCGTTTGTGCGACTTGAGCCGGTTGGCCGGCAAGGTGGGTCTCTTCGGTCTCCCGGCAATCGCGGAGTGCATACCTGACGGCCTCGTCCATCGTCATTCTCCGACCTTCAGCCCACGCCTGCGCGAATGCTTCCTCGCCCAGCCCCATGCGTACGGCCGATATGTCGCGTTCATACGCAGCACGGACCGCAGGGGCTATTGGAGTTGACCCGGTTGCGTGGGCACTCTAATGCTTTGGGGTAGGAAGCCCCGGAGAGGAGTCCACGATGCCTCGCACGCGTCCACCGTATCCCCCAGAGTTCCGCCGGGAAGCCGTCCGCCTGGCGCGGGAGTCCGGGAAACCCAGCGCCCAGATCGCCCAGAACCTGGGGATCTCGTACGAGTCGTTGCGGCATTGGATCAAACAGGCTGATCTCGACGCCGGCCAACGCACCGACGGCCTGACGACGGCTGAGCGCGAGGAACTCCGCCGCCTACGTCGCGAGAACCGCGTCCTGCGGGAAGAGCGGGAGATCCTCCGAAAAGCCGCGGCCTTCTTCGCCCGGGAGACCGGCCCGAAGCGCCTGCCCAAGAGGGCCTTAAAGAACTTCAGGCCAAATCCGCTCACCATCAACGTGAATTCCGAACTCTGGGAATTGGGGGCAGTAGCTGACGAGAGATCGGACTCCTCCACCCGTGTGGCGGAAGATCGGGTTCAACTATTCTCGCCCAGCGCGTACACAATGACCTGTTCCGGTGTCATAGCCTGGCCTTCGGCCCAAGCAGCGCCAAAGCGCCCTTCATCCAGACC
>JBOGSE010000103.1:0-1354 GCA_050694895.1 bacterium
GTGCAGTTCCGCGCGCAGAGCCGCCAGGACACGCTGAATTACCCCATCAAGCTCAACGCGAAGATGGGGATGCTCGTCAGCGTCGTCGGGTCTGCGGACGCCGCGCCGACGAAGCAGTCGGCCGAAGTGTTCGCGTACCTCTCGCGGCGCATCGACGAGCAGCTCAGACAGCTGCGCCGGCTTGACGACACCGGCATCAAAGTGTTCAACCGGCTCGCCCGCCAGTCCGGCCTGCCCGCTATTATCGGCACGGCAGCGGCACGCGTACCCGGGCAGCGTCGGCTCGCCGCGGCCGCGGCAAGGAAGTAGGGCACGACACTACTCAAGGAGGTACGTATGACACGATTTGGGACACTTCTGAACGTTGCCACCGTGATTGACGCGACGACGCTCGCGGGTTCACTGGCCGTCGCCGAGTTCTTCTATAAATTCCATTCCTTCACGCTGGAAGCGCTCGCGTTCCTCGGGACCTGGTACGCGTTGCGGCGCGTCGCGCGGTTCGTCGCACGCGTCTCCTAGACGCCACGTACAGACCGTTCCGCGGCCCTCAGCCGCAGGATGCGATGGCGAACCAGCGCAGAGTCTCAGAAACTGCGGTGGATGAAGGCGGATAGCCGCACGAACCATACTGGTGGCGGTGCAGGAGATGACCAACTCCCGCACACAGATCATCAGGAGGTTTGACGATGCGCATTCATGTCATTCAGACAGGTACCGTGGCGATCAAGCAAGTACAGCGACAAGGCCGCCCGTCAGGCAATCCGGTCTTGAACATCCTGCGTGACCCGAACTGGACCGAGCCGCTGCCGATCTACGCGTTCGTGGTCGAGCACCCCGAGGGCTTGATCGTGGTCGATACCGGCGAGACCGCACGCGTGGCCGAGCGCGGCTATTTCCCGTGGTGGCATCCGTATTTCCGTTACGCCGTTCGGGAATGGGTGCAGCCCGAGGAGGAGATCGGCCCGCAGATGCGCGCGCTTGGCTTCGACCCCAATGATGTGCGCTGGGTCCTGCTGACCCACCTACATACCGATCATGCGGGTGGGCTGGCGTACTTTTCGAAAGCGGAGCATCTCGTCTCGCGCCGCGAGTACGAGAACGATACCGGTGCGATGGGGTTGCTACGCGGATTTCTCCCGCACCGCTGGCCACGCTGGTTTCGCCCCACGCTCATCGACATGCAACCCGAACCTATCGGATCATTTCCCAGCAGCTATCGCGTCACACAGACCGGCGATGTGCGCTTCGTTCCGACACCGGGCCATACCGTCGGGCATCTGTCTGTCGTCGTCACGACACCAGAGGTGAGCTATCTTCTGGCGGGTGATGCCTCGTACACGCAGGAACTGATGCT
>JBOGSE010000104.1:0-7073 GCA_050694895.1 bacterium
TGCATCTCTCGGAGGATGGTCGCCGTCAATTTCGCTCCGGTGCACCCCAGCGGATGCCCCAGCGCGATGGCACCGCCGTTCACGTTGACCCGATCGAGGTCGAGATCGGCCAGGCGGATGACCGCGAGCGCCTGGGCCGCGAAGGCTTCGTTCAGTTCGATGAGGCCCACGTCATCCAGGCGAAGTCCCGCCTGCGCGAGTGCTTTGGGGATCGCCTTCACCGGGCCGATGCCCATCTCCTCGGGGGAGACGCCGGCGACGGCAAACGACCGAAAGACCGCCATCGGTTCAAGGCCCATCGTCTTGGCGCGCTCGGCGGACATCACGATGGCGGCCGCGGCGCCGTCGCTGGTCTGAGAAGAGTTGCCTGCGGTCACGACGCCGTCCTTGTGGAACACCGGCTTCAATTTCGCGAGCGTATCGATGGTTGAGTCGGCCCGCACGCCCTCGTCCTGCGAGAGCGTAACATCTTCGCTGTGCGGGTGACCGTTGTCGGTGACCCACCGTTTGGTGGTCACGGCCACGATCTCATCATCGAACTTGCCCGACTGCTGGGCCGCGGTCGCGTTGCGGTGGCTGCGCAGGGCAAACCGGTCCTGATCCTCGCGAGACACACCGTATCGCTTGGACACGATCTCCGCGGTGTTTCCCATCGACAGGTGCACGTCGGGCCAGTGCTCGGACATGTGCGGATTCGGCGCGTATTTGTTGCCGCTCATTGGGATCAGGCTCATGCTCTCTGCGCCGCCGGCCACCACGACTTCGTGCTGTCCGGCCATGATCTGTTGGGCGGCGATCGCGATCGCCTGGAGCCCAGATGAGCAGAACCGATTGATGGTCATCCCGGCGGTGGTCACCGGCAGCCCGGCGCGCAGCGCGATCACCCGCGCCATGTTCAGACCTTGCTCGGCCTCCGGCAACGCGCAGCCCATGATGCAGTCCTCGACGTCCTGGGGATCGAGGCCCGGAACCCGCCGCACCGCCTCCCGGACCGCAAGCGCGCCGAGTTCGTCCGGACGCGTATCCCTCAGCGTTCCGCGGGGCGCTTTGCCCACCGCGGTGCGTACCGACGAGACGACAACAGCTTCTGGCATCGTACGAACCTCCTGCCTCACGCAGCCGGGACCGCTAGTTTCGCAGCGGCCTGCCGGTCTGCAGCGTGTAGCGAATACGTTCCTGCGTCGCGGGCATGCCCAGCAGGCTCAGGAACGCTTCGCGCTCGAGATCGAGCAGGTAGTCTTCGGAGACGCGCGTCCCCTCCGGCACCTGCCCCCCACACATGATGTACCCCAGCTTCTTCGAGACGACGACATCGTGGTCGGAGATGTGATTGCCGGTGCGCATGATGTGCAGCACCGATTCGATGGCCGCGAAGCCCCGTTCGCCCAGGACCCGGATCAATCCCGGTGGAGCGGGACGGTAGATGCGCCGCACCAGCGCCAGGGCCGCGTCCTTGGCATCGCTGAGGAGCCGCTCGCCGTTGACCGAGATGCCATCGGACGGCCGTAGATAGCCCAGCCGCCTGGCGTCCTCAGCCGAGGTCGAGACCTTGGATGTGGCAAGGGTCTCGAAGCCCCAGCGGAGGATCGGCAGCAGGTCGGCGCCGGTGACGTCCTCGGGCACGCGCTCGGCGACCCGCCGCGTCATTTCCATCGTCCCTCCGCCGGCCGGGACGAGTCCCACGCCGGTTTCAACCTGACCCATGTAGGTCTCCGCGGCCGCCTGCACATGCGGGCAGGCCACACAGAACTCCACCCCCCCGCCCAGCGTCCGCCCAAACGGTGCGGCCACCACGGGTGCCGCCGACCGCCGCAGCGCCGCCGTCAACCGTTGAAACTGCCGGATGGCATAGTCCAATTCCTCCCAGTTGCCTTCCTGGGCCTCCAGCAGCGCGAGCATCAAGTTCGCTCCGACGCAGAAGTCGGAGCCCTGGTTGCCGATGACCAGGGCGTCGAAGTCGGTGCGCAGACGCTCGAGCGCGCGGAAGCCCATCTGGATCGTATCCTCGCCGATGGCGTTCACCTTGCTGTGGAACTCCAGACACAAGATTCCGTCGCCGAGATCGACCAGACTGGCACCAGGATTCTGGTCGACGAGGCCACCCTGCTGCTTGAGGCGCGCGAGGATGATCCGGTCGCCCAGGCCGGGCTCGGGCAGATAGGCGGACGTCCGCAGGTCGAAGTAGGTCCGGCCTTCCGGTTCGTCGCGATAGAACGTGCCGCTCCCGCGCTCGCGCACGGCGCGGACGATCTCGGGTAGCGGCTGGTCCCCTGGCAGGATGCGGTCGATCACGCCGGCCGCGGCGAATGCATCCCATTGCTCAAAGGGACCCTGCTCCCAGCCGAAGCCCGAGCGCATCGCGCGATCGACATTGACGACATCGTCGCTGATCTCGGGGATGCGGCGGGCGGTGTACGTCAGTACGGCGCCCGTGAGCTTCCGCAAGAACTCGCCGTATTTGTCGTCCATCGCAAAGAGCGCCGCGACCCGCTTCGCGGGATCAGCGATCGTCTTCGCCGCCTCGAGAGCGGCATTGGACAAACGTTTCCGCGGGCGGTACTCGAACGTTCGATAGTCCAGCGTCAGAATCTCGCCGGTCTTGCGCTTGTAGAATCCACCGCCGGTCTTCTCGCCCAACCACCCGCGTTTGGCCATCTCGATCAAGAACACCGGCGGCCGGTAAATCTCGCGCGCTTCATCGTTGGGCAGGTTGCGGTAGGCGTTCTCCGCGACGTGCAGGGTGGTGTCGAGACCCACGAGATCGCCGGTGCGGAACGTCGCCGAGCGGGGGCGTCCGAGCACCGGCCCGGTGAGCTCGTCCACCTCGTCGATCTCGAGCCCAAGGTCGAGCATGAGTTGAACGACCTTGAGGAACGCGTAGGTTCCGATGCGGTTGGCAATAAAGTTCGGGGTGTCCTTGGCATAGACGATGGTCTTGCCGAGCATGCGATCGCCCCACCCGGCGGCGGCTTCCGTGACCCACCCGTGCGTCTGCGGTGTGGGGATCACTTCCAGCAGCTTCAGGTAGCGCGGCGGATTGAAAAAGTGCGTGCCGACGAAATGCGCGCGAAACTCGGCCCCCGAGCGCTCTGCGATGGCCCCGACGGGCAGCCCCGAGGTGTTGGTGCTGACGATAACCCCAGGCTTCCAGTGGGCTTCGACCCGGGCCAGGAGATCGCGCTTGATCTCCAGATCCTCTACGACGGCCTCGATGATCCAGTCAACGTCGCCCAGCCAGCTCAGATGATCGTCGAAGTTGCCGATCGTGATGAGCTCGGCCCGCGCCGGCGAATAGAGCGCCGCGGGCTGCGCCTTCACCGCGCGTTCAAGGCCGGCTAACGCGAAGCGGTTGCGCACCTCAGGCGCAGACAGCGCCAGGCCCCTGCGCCGCTCGCTGTCGTTGAGTTCGCGCGGGACGATATCTAGGAGGAATGTGGGAATGCCAGCGTTGGCCAGGTGCGCCCCGATCGCCCCGCCCATCACGCCTGATCCGAGAACAGCGGCACGCGTGAGCCGCCGGACGCGGCGTTCAAGAGACAAGGAAGGCAGCGCCATTGCCTCGTTCACGCTCCATGCATAACCTGACCGGCGCTTGAGGGTTCGCTGACGCGGAAAGGTTCTCCTTGATCCCAGCCATCCCGCAAACGTATTAAGAGTGTGCGATAATTAATTTTAGGAAGGCTGCCAATGGTGATGAGTCCCATGGAAATCAGGATGGCACACCTGGAGGGTGCATACGAGCAGATCACTGCGCGTTTAGGCGGTATAGAGGCGAGACTCGGCCGGCTGGAGGACAATCTGAACGACAAGATCGGTGGTCTCGGCAGCGAACTCCGTGGCGAACTCGCGGGTCTCCGCGGCGAACTCATCGCCCGCATGGACCGACAGTTCTACTGGATCCTCAGCCTCATCGTGGTTTCAATTCTGGTCCCGCTCTTCCTGCGCCTTTTCAACATGTGAGTTCGGCCCCAGAACACATACCGCTCGGCCGCATGAGCCGGACCAGCATGCTGGAGGTCCTGAGGCGGGAGTATGTGGGTGGAAGACGTGCCGGGGTAAAACGGCGGGCCTCCTTGTGTGTCGATCCAGCATCGGCGCACTGTAGTCGCGTGCCACCAGCATCGTCTTGACTGTAATTACCTTATGTGCTATGAATTAGGAGTATTTGATCCTAAAACATATCAGATAAGGTAAATTTGCGGAATCATGTCACACACCCTTCGGGACAAACTCTCGACCGTCCGAGTATTCACGCTGGACGAGGCCGTGAAACTTGCCGATCACAATCAGACAAGGCGGCGAGTCCGCTGGCTGCTAAACCACTACGTGCGGGCAGCGACATTGGGTCGAATCAGGTCTAGCCTCTACTACCTCGGTCCCCGCGGCCAGCGGCCGCCTGAGGCGGTGCCGGATCGTTTCCTGGTCGCGAGCAAGCTCGATTCCCGCGCGGTACTTGCCTATCACACGGCCCTTGAGTTGCTTGGGGGCGGCTACAGCGCCTGGAACGAAGTCTATGCTTTGGCCAGCCGGCGCCACTGGCACAAACGGGAGCGATTCACATTCCAGGGGGTCACGTATCGCACTGTCTTCCCTTCGCTTCGTCTGGGTCGTCACGGTCTCAAGGTGGGGATTGCGACACTCGAACGGCTCGGACAACAAATCCGCGTAACCGGCCGCGCCCGAACCCTGGTGGACTGCATGGACAGACTGGAGTATGCCGGGGGACTGGCTGAGCTACTCAACAGCGTGGTGTCTTGGCCATCTGTCGATGCGAGAGAACTCATCGCTTACTTGCATCTCCTCAACCGTCGGGTGCTCTATGCAAGGGCAGGCTTCGTGCTAGAGCGGTTCAAGGAGCAATGGGGGGTCTCTGAAGACGTGCTTGAAGAGCTGCACCGCAACATCCCGAGAAAGACGACCTATCTTGACTCGACACCCGGCCGAGCCCGCTACATACGGCGATGGCGCCTTATGGTTCCTCCCGAGTGGACCCGCTCCGAAGTAGCCGTTTAGCATGCCTCCATCCCGTGAGCTCCTGGCTGTTCTTTCTGCTGAAACACGCTTTCAACCCGACGCACTAGAAAAGGTTCTGCGTCTGATCGAACTGCTCAAAGAAATCGATGGGCATCCGCTCCTCGGTCCCAAACTCGTCCTCAAAGGGGGCACGGCGCTTAACTTGTTTCATTTGGATCTTCCTCGAATTTCGGTCGACCTGGACTTTAATTACACCGGCCGGCTTGAACGCGAGATGATGCTGGAAGAACGGCCGAAAGTGGAGCGAGCTACAGAGCTTGTGGCGGCCAGTTTGGGCTACCCGGCACAGCGAACTGGGATCGAAGACGCTCACGCGGGCACTCGATGGGTTCTTACCTATACTGAGACGGGTGGAAGCACAGACCACTTAGAAGTGTCGATCAATTGGATTCACCGCGTTCCGATTCTGAACAGCGAGCGTCGCAGGGTACGCCAAATCCACCCGGCCTTCAGCACAGAGGCCACGTTGCTAGCTTTGGAGGAATTGTATGCCGGGAAGGTGGCAGCCCTACTGGATCGCGCACAGCCCAGGGATCTGTTCGATGTTGCGCAATTGGTGTCGCAGCAGGCTCGTCTTGATCAACGGGCACTGCGGGAAGTCTCCCTCTTTTACCTCGGAATGGGGCTCGAGGATCCCAGGCGGCTGGGCCTCGCCCATGTGCTCGAATTATCGGATAGAGCAATCCGACTGCGTCTCTCTCCACTGATGCGTCGAGACGAGCAGCCGTCGAGAGAGACACTGCTCAAGGTGGTGCCATCTAGAGGCTTTGTTGCGCCTCTCAGGACGAGAACAGGCGTTCTTCGATGCCATCGGCCGCGGAGAACTCTTAGCGGATCGAATATTCACACGGGTCGATGTGCAAGAACGGGCTGCACGCTCTCCGGCAATGCAGTGGAAACTTCTCAATGTTCGCGAACATCTAGCTGGACGGCATCCGCCTACAGGCAGGCGGCGAGGAAGACCGCCGCGTCGGAAAGGGTGAACTGACTAGCCAAGGCACGCGGTGTGTGCAATCAGGTGTCGGCTCGCCGTCCGTATTACCTGGGCAGAAGCATCAGCCGTCCGGCCGCCTCCTCGATCCGCTGACGCGAGAACAGCAGCGGTACGTATTCGCCTCTCGCCCACAGCGCGGGTGAAGTCACGGTAATGCGGGTGAAACGGCTCAACGGCCGTTCGGGATCGAATGCACCATTGTTCACGGTGAACGCGTCCTCGCCCGCAGGGGCATGCATGTCCGAAAGGAACCCGACGGACCCGTAATCGAAGAACCTTCCTGAGCACACTGAACCCCCTGCGGCTCCGGCGGGGAGGATACCATGCCTGGCCTGCCAGCAGGCACAGTCACCTTCCTCTTCACAGATATCGGGGAGCCCCGATGGCCAGTCTGCCAGCCCGGGACGGTGACGTTTGTGTTTACCGACATCGAGGGGTCCACGCGCCTGCTCCAGCAAGTCGGGAGTGGTCGCGGGTTCCGCAGCATGAGGTAAGTCCAGGCCGTATCGAGGGCCGTGACCGGGCGGCCGTCGTGCCACGTGTACCCGCGCTTCAAACCGAATGGTCACCCGCATCTTCTTGCCGGGCAGCAATTCCCAGTCGCCATCCTTGAGCGTGGGGATCTTCTGCGCCAACCTGGGCCGGGGCTTGATCTTCTCGTCGAACTCTGCGATGCCGACAAAGAGGGAGAAGAGCACCTCGCCGCTGGCCGCCATCCCGCTGAACTGTCCGAGGAGGGTGTCGGGCTCCTGGGCCATGCCAAAGACGACCGTATCCGGTGACGCTGCGAATATTGGGCCCGCTGTGCGCGGGGCCAGGCCCGCGAGCAGCGTCGCTACGACGAGTACAGTCCGCTTATAAGGCGCCTCTCCACCTAAAGATGTGCTACACTTTTTTATGTGGAGGTGCACCCTTGAAGACCCGGAACGTTACCCTGTCTCTTCCCGAAGACCTGCTGCGCCGGGCCAAGGTGTTGGCCGCGCAACGCGAGACCTCAATATCGAGGCTTCTGGCGGAAGCACTGACGGCTCTCGTCATGCGTGAA
>JBOGSE010000105.1:0-1659 GCA_050694895.1 bacterium
CTTGCCGGTCCGGCCACTCTGGGTTGGCCTCCGCCTGACGTCGACGGACGCACCGTCGCTCGCCAAGTAAAGGAAGCGCGTTTCGAACGTCGCGGTGATATGGTGACCATTACCCTGACGGTCGCGAAGCCCTCGGGCGTGGCCACGCTTGAGATGGCCGTGCGGCCACGGAATTGACGATGCCCGCGCCGGGACGGCAAGACACACATCAGCGCGGCCAGGCGCTCCTCATGGTTGTGATCGTCATGCTGATCATCCAGACCATCGTCTGGGTGTTCCTGTCCAGGGTGAGCGTTGAGCAGCGACTTGCGGGCGGTTCGGTGCGCGGTCTTGGGGCGTTCTATCTGGCGGAGGCCGGTGTGCAGAAGGCCCTCCGCATGCTCGAGGAGGGCGCGGACTGGTCGTTACCTCATGAAGAGGTCCTGGGTGCGGGGACGTTCACTGTTGAAGCGGTCGAGTCGCTCCCTGGCGGCCTGATGGGGGTTGTGGTGCGGGGAGAGGTTGGGGGCACGCACCGCCGGCTGCGTGTGGTCTCCCGGGTCGGCCCGCAGGCGCTCGCCTACGGCATGTTCGCCCACGGGATCGCGGCGTTCGGCGGACAGTCGCGGACGTACGTCCTGCCATTCCGGATCGGGAACGGCCGACGGGCAGGCGACCTGGCGGCGGGCGTCGAGGTCCGGTTCGATAACCCGCGGACCGCGCTCAATACCTTCCGTGGCTCGCGTCTTCCTCTGCGCGAGGGCGAAGTCGTCGATGCCGCGCTCCTCGATGATACGCCCGCATCGGATTCCACGCGCGGCGCCCTCGACGTCGTGCTGGCCGGCCGGGCCCAGCTTGTAAGCGGGGTCGCGCACAAGACCGTCGGTCTCGAGGATTTGAAACGACAGATTCCCGGACTCGGTATCCGCCGCGTGCGAACGCGTACGCCGCTTGCAGCCCCGGCAGTGGATCTGAAAGCGTATAAAGCCCTGGCCGAGGCCAATACGGCCAACGCAGCCATCAATGCGGCCGCCGGGCTCGTTGCGGGCGAATCGGATTTGCGGGGCAAGAAGCACAGCGCCTACAGCGTGGAGGAGTTCGAGGCGATCCTCGATTATCTAAGAACTCGCCCCCAGCGAGTCCTCCAGGGCATGATCTTCGTCGACAGCGATGTGTTGCTGGAAGATGGCGACAGGCTGACGATCGCCGATGGCGCGCTCGTCGTGGAGGGCGACCTCGACATTGGGGAGCACGCGCGTCTGGAGGTGAGACACAGCCAGGGATCCCGTGCGCTACCGGGCATCGTCGTGTGGGGCGAGGGGACCATTCAAATAGAAGACAACGCGGTCGTGATCGTAGACGGGCTGATCCTCGCCGAGTGGGACGTGCGGGTGCGCGCCGGCATCCTGGATGTGATCGGTGCCGTCGCCGCTCGGAATCTGTCGGTCACGGATGGGACGGTCGTCGTCCGCTATGATTCTGGCGTGCTCGCGACGGTGGGTCTCAGGCGAACCGGCAAAGGGCTGGCAGAGCCTGTGAGCTGGCAAGAACTCCCCTAGCCCACTCCATGTTTATCAAAATGACACTGAATCTTTAATGAAACTTCATCACGTCTTCAGCAGTTCCCGTTAGGCTCGTCGCAGATACCAAATCTTAGGCTTTTTCCACCTTCAATCGTCC
>JBOGSE010000106.1:0-24264 GCA_050694895.1 bacterium
ACGGTCAGGCCGAGCCTCTCGATGACGCGCGGCGCGCCGGGGTCATGGCCGCACACGATGAACTGGCCCAGAGCGGCATGCGGATCCTCGGCGTCGGCGTACGCCCGTTGGACCGCGAGCCCGACACCAACGAGCTGGCGGATCTCGAACGGGACGTGATCCTGCTCGGGCTGATCGGCATGATCGATCCGCCTCGCCCCGGGGTGCGCGAGGCCGTGCAGTTGTGTCGAACGGCCGGCATCCGCCCGGTGATGATCACCGGCGACCACCCGCTCACAGCGCGGTATGTCGCACGCGAGGTCGGCATTGCGGAGGACGAGCACTTCGTGACAGGGCAGGCGCTGGATGGATTTTCGGACGCAGATCTACGCAGGATGACGGGCGATGTGGCGATATTCGCACGCGTCTCGCCAGAGCACAAGATCCGCCTCGTCGGAGCCTACCAGGGCGAAGGATGTGTCGTGGCGATGACCGGCGACGGGGTGAACGACGCACCGGCGCTCAAGAAGGCCGACATCGGCGTCGCGATGGGTATCACCGGCACCGACGTTGCAAAGGAATCGGCGGAGATGGTGCTGCTTGATGATAACTTCGCCACGATCGTGTCCGCTGTGCAGGAAGGACGGGTCGTCTATGATAATATTCGGCGTTTCATCAAGTACCTGCTGACCTGCAATGCCTCCGAGATCGCCGTGATGCTACTCGGTCCTGTGCTGGGGATGCCACTGCCTTTGCAACCGCTCCAGATCCTCTGGATGAACCTGGTGACGGACGGGCCGCCCGCGCTGGCGCTTGGGGTCGAGCCCGCGGAGGAGGATGTGATGCGCCGGCCGCCTCAGGCGGCCACGGAGAGCATCTTCGGGCGGGGGATGGTCCCATTCATCATTGTGCTGGGCGTGATCGCCAGTCTTGTGTCCATCGGCGTCGGCCTGCTCGCCTTCCTCAACGGCGATGCCCACTGGCAGACACTGTTGTTCACGACGCTGATCTTCAATCAGGTGGCGCTGGCCCTCAGCGTGCGCTCCGAGACGCGACCTCTGTGGGAGATCGGGCTGCTTTCGAACCGGGCGATGCTTGGCGCCATCCTGCTGACCGTCGTGCTGCAGCTGGCTGTGGTGTACACGCCCTTCTTTCAGACGATCCTGGGCACGACGGCGATGCCGGCAAGGGATCTGGTGATGGCCGTCCTGTGTGGAGCGTTCGTGTTTGTGGCGGCCGAGGTGTGGAAATGGGTGCTCCGCCGGCGGGGAGCTTAGAGCTTCGTGTTTCAAAGTGGAATCAGACGAACGTGCCCGTCGTTCGGATGTGAGATCGAGAAGAGGGAGGAGAACGATGAGGGCGCTCGTTTCCACACCCGGTGAAGCTCACGTTGCAGAGATCCGAGAGGTCGAGCATCCGGTCCCGGCCCCGAATGAGGTGGTGATTGAGGTTCGTGCCGCCTCACTCAACCGCGGTGAGCTTGGTCTACTGCCGGCGCGTCCGGGCTGGCGTCCCGGTCAGGACATCGCGGGCGTGGTGGTGCAGGCCGCGAGTGTGTCCGGCAGTCCTCAAGTCGGATCCCGTGTGGCCGCAGTCGTGGATCAGGCAGGCTGGGCCGAGCGCGCGGCAGCACCGATCAGCCGGGTTGGTCTGCTGCCCGACGCTGTAGCCTTCAGCGAGGGGGCCACTCTTGGGGTGGCAGGGTTGACCGCGCTGCGGGCGCTGCGCGTCGGCGGATCTCTCCTCGGGTCACGGGTGGCGGTCACGGGCGCTGCGGGAGGCGTGGGCACCTTCGCCGTCCAGCTCGCCCATCTCGCCGGTGCGCACGTGACGGCTGTGGTCGGATCCCGCGATCGAGGCAGGCCACTACTCGAGCTGGGGGCGCGGCGGGTCCTGCTGGAGGATGAGGAGCGAACCGGTCCCTTCGACCTCGTCTTGGAAGGCGTCGGCGGCATGTCCCTCGAGCGGTCGCTCCATTCGCTGGCTCCGGGAGGCTTGGTCGTCCTGTACGGCGGAGCCAGCGGTCAGCCGGCCCGAGTCAGCCTGGCTGACTTCCGGAACGCCCCGGGCGGCCGCATCCACGGCTTTTTCATCTACCGAACCGGGACAGACACCTTCGGCCAGGACCTGAGCTATCTGGGCCAACTCGTGGGAGAAAAGCGGCTCCGGCCCCAGATCGGAATGGAAGTCAGCTGGCAACAACTGGACACCGCCTTCGCGGCGCTCCGCGATCGTCAGGTTAAGGGCAAGGTGGTCCTCATCATCGATTGACGAACGGCTCAGCCTGGAGGCACGCACTCTCTTGCTGCTGAGCCAGGTACAACGCACTCTCAAAGGAGAAACGGTCATGATAGAAACCTGTACCCACCTCGTGATCTACGCCGAGCGTTGGACAGCGCAGTCATGAACGGCACGGTGGAGTTTCGCGGGAGGAGACTATGAACCGGGTCGACCGCCTGGTAGGCTACCTTCTCTTTCTGCAGAGCCGCGGCCAAGTCCGGGCCGCCGACTTCGCCCGACGCTTCGAGATCAGCGAGCGCACCGTCTACCGGGATATCCAGGCGCTGTCCGAAGTGGGCGTGCCGATCGTCTCGCTGCCGGGGAAGGGCTACCACCTCACGGAGGGCTACTATCTCCCGCCGATCGCCTTCTCGCCGGACGAGGCCAGGGCTCTGGCGCTCGCCCTCGGCATGATGAGCGGCGCCGCGGCCCGCGGACCCACGCGCGACGCGGCCCTGGCCGCACTGGAGAAGATCAGGGTCGTACTCCCGAAGGAGACGCTGCGGCAGGTGGAGGCCCTGCTGGCCGTGACCCGCTTCTACAGCCATCCGGCCATACAACTGGACCTGGCGGACCGTAAGCTCCTGGATCTTCAACGCGCAATTCTTGATCGTCAAGTAGTGGAGCTGCGGTACCATGCTCACACCACGAACGAAGTGACGGTGCGGGAGGTCGAACCCCTACAACTGGTCTTGGTGGACCGCACCTGGATCCTGGACGCCTATTGCCGGCTGCGGCAGGCTCCTCGCGGCTTCCGCCTCAACCGGGTCGATGCATACAGAGTCCTGGACGCGCGTTTCACGCCGCGTGATCTGGGCGACTGCGAGCGCAGACCCGGTACCCTGCGCGTGGTCATCCGGTTCCACCCCGATGTCGTGCGCTGGGTCCAGGAGCGTCAACACTTCAGTTACTCGTCTCCGGAGACCGCAGACGAACACGCCCGGCGCGTCGGCGACAAGGTGATGATTTACCGGCCGCGGGCCTTCGACGTCATCGACGGCTGGCTTCTGTCCTGGGGCGACGCGTTCGAGGTGCTGGAGCCGCCCGAACTGCGCCAGCACCTCGAGGCGATTGCCAGCCGAATCGGCGACCGGCACGGTGCGGACCGCATGCCTGCTCCACGCCTAGACGACGAGCCGCCATCGAAGGTGCCTCAGCCGGTCTTGACCGGCTTGTAGGCCCGCAGGATGTGACCGTCCGGCGTCCGGATGTGGAAGGTGCGGCCGAACGGCATGTCGTGCGGATCGCTGATGATCTCCACGCCGGCGGCCTTCCACTGGCGGTGGGCGGCGTCCACGTCATCCACCTCGAACGCGATCTCGTAGGGCTGTGTGATGCTGGGCACCTCCACGCTGTTGAACACGCCGAACATGGCACCGCCGTTCAGCGCGAACGGCGTGAACACGCCCGGCTGGCTCATCTCCGGTATTGTCTTGAGCCCGAGGGTGTTCGTGTAGAATTCCGTCGTCTTCGCCACATCCTTCACCACCAGGCCCACAAAGTTGAGCTGCCTGATCGCCATTTGGACACCTCCTGTGTGATCCGGTTATGAAATCATCATAAGGCTGACCCCTGACACCCCTATGTCAGGAGCCAGAAAGGATCTGGCAGACTACAGAGAAATCCCACTCTATCTGCGAAAGGGGTGATGAGATCGTGATTATCGAGAGTATGAGGACCTGGGGAAGGCTCGTCAGCTGCTCCAGTCTCAAGAATTCCGCGAGGCGACCAAACGGGCTGGCGTCTCTGGACCGCCTGAGGTGAACTTTCCCGACGAGGTGGGCCGCCTGCCAGCGTGATGGATAGGCGCTGACCACACACCTCAGACCTGGCCGTGCGTTACAAGACGGGTGCCATAGCTGCGATTGCCGGAGCCTTGCTCCTGCTTGTGGGAACCTTCTTGCATCCACTAGGCGCTGATCCGAACGACCCGGTTGCGGCCTTCACTGAATACGCGGCCGACCGCTTCTGGGTCGCCAGCCACTTGATGCAGCTGATCGGCGTGATCTTGATGGTTTTCGCTCTCGTGGTCTTGTCGCGGGTGATGTCGAGCGGTGATGACTCACTTTGGCCTCACATCGGCGTCGTGGGCGCTGGGGCAAGTCTTGCGGTTGCGGCAGCCTTACAGGCAGTTGACGGCGTTGCGCTCAAGGTGATGGTCGACAGCTGGGCAGCGGCACCGGCGGCAGAGAAAGACGTGCTCTTCTATGCCACCTTCGGAGTGAGACAGATTGAGATAGGGCTCGCCGGTATCTGAGTCTTCTGCTGGGCGTGACGGTGACCATCTACGGCGTGGCCCTCCTATCGGCTCGTCACTTTCCGAGATGGTTGGGATGGCTCGCTATCGTGGGCGGTGTACCGACGGCGGTAGCCGGGATCATGATAGCCTATACGGGCTTCTCCGGTGTGGCGATGGGGATCAATATGTCTGCGAGCTCTCTCTTACTCATATGGATGATTCTCGTAGGTGTACGGATGTGGCGGCGGTGAAGAATCGGGACGCGCGTGGCATCACCGACACGCGGCCGGACATCTTTGGACTCGAGTGGGCCTCCACGTTTTGACAGGGCCCGCGCCATCTGGAGTGCGGGCTTTGTCCTTTGTCTCGGATGGCCATCAGCCAGGTGGTGGATCGATGAGCGCAACGACAGGCCCGACGCGAGAGCAGCAGGACGCTCACTTCATGGAGCTCGCTCTAAGACAGGCCGAAGCCGCGGTGAGCAGGGGCCAGACGCCGTTCGGCGCGGTAGTCGTGAATCGAGATGGATGCTTGATCGGCGAAGGCCACAACACTGTGCGCGCCGACCACGATCCAACGGCGCATGGCGAGGTCGTCGCCATTCGCGACGCCTGGCGTCGCACCGGCGCGTTGCAAATGCTGGCCGGCGCCACACTCTACACTAGCTGCGAGCCCTGTCTCCTCTGCTCCTACGTCATCACACAAATCGGAATCAGCCGCGTCGTGTTCGCTGCGCGCGGGACGGACGTGCCCACCTACAAGCCCCTGCTCGGCGCCGGCATGGCCGCCGCGGCCGCCTGGGTAAATGCCCAGGCCGACTGGCCGCCACTGGAGGTCGTGGGCGATTTCATGCGCGAGCGGGCACTGAAGATCATCGCGGCATTCCCATGGACGCAGGTGCAGGCGAGGACGGATGCTCGTGATCCCGGCCGATAACCGCATCCTGTTCAGGAGTCAAGGAGATGAACATGCCGGACTTCAGCACCCGATTCGGCCGGCACGTAAACCGCCGGCTCCGTCAAGAGAAGATCATCTGGCTCACAACCGTCGATGCTCACGAGACGCCTCAACCGCGGCCGGTCTGGTTTCATTGGGACGGGCGAACCATCCTGCTTTTCAGCGAGAGGAACAAAGCCAAGCTGCGGCATATTGCCCGCAATCCGAGGGTCGCCTTGAGCTTTAATACCGATGAGGATGGCGATGACGTGGTTGTTCTTGTAGGTGAAGCGAGGGGCTTAAGGGCACCACCGTCGCCAAATCGCGTCAAACGTTATCTCAGGAAGTACCGTAAGGGCATCAAGGATCTGGACATGACCGTCCCGGGGTTCAGAGAGTCTTTTTCTGTTCCGATTCTTGTCACCCCGCGGGCGATGCGAGGGTACTTCTGACCTGACCTCACCGGAGACGGTTCGCGAAGATGCGGCTAGAGGTGCATCATAGCATCCAAGCCCAGGGGGGAGCGATGTACCAAACAGACATGTATGAGGGCATGCTTGCGGAGACCGTCGGCATGCAAGGATTCAAGGGCGACGTCATCAACGCCTATTTCGCCCGGCCGCTTGGTGCGGGGCCGTTTCCAGGCATAGTCGTGGTGCATCACGCTCCCGGCTGGGACGAATGGTATCGGGAAGCGACGCGCAGGTTTGCGCAACACGGGTACGCGGCGCTGTGTCCTAACCTGTATTTCCGAGAGGGTCACGGGACACCGGAGGATGTGGCAGCCAAAGTCCGTGCGGCGGGCGGCGTCCCGGACGACCAGGCAGTGGGTGACATCGAAGGGGCACTGCGGTCCCTCCGGCTGTTCCCCGGCAACAACGGCAAGGTGGGCGTCTTCGGCACCTGCTCGGGAGGACGTCACGCGGTCCTCGCGGCTTCACGCCTCAAGGGCTTTGACGCGGCGGTGGACTGCTGGGGTGGGCGTGTCGTGATGACAAAGGAAGAACTCACCCCGAAGCAACCTGCCGCCCCCATTGACTACACTAAAGATCTCTCGTGCCCTCTGCTCGGGCTCTTTGGGGAAGAGGATCGGAACCCCTCGCCGCCGCAGGTGGCGCAACACGAAGAGGAACTCAAGAAGCACGGCAAGACGTATGAGTTCCACATGTATCCCAACGCAGGTCACGGCTTCTTCTACTATGACCGGCCGGCCTACCGGCAAGAGCAGGCGATGGACGGGTGGAAAAAGGTGTTCGCCTTCCTCGCCAAAAGCCTTCGGTGAACCGGAAAGGAGCGCGACGGTGTGCACGATGATTGTTACTCAAGCCAAGGTCTGGGGGAGCGGCAAGGGAGCGAACGGATGGTTCACGCTCCGCGAGGTCAACGTGTCATACGACCATCCTTTTCATGTGCCGCTGGAGCATGCGCTCAACATCGATTTTGTGAACGAGGGCGAAGGCCCGGGCGCCCGGGTGGCCGTGGAGCTGAGTGTCGATTCGGCGCGACAGCTGGCGCAGACAATCCTTGCGACGCTGCAACGGGCCGAGGCGGGCGGATACCTGTGAAAGTCATGGCCGTCACCGGCGGCGGCCAGGGCATTGGGCGCGCCGTCGCGTTTCACTTTGCGCGCGCCGCCTACGCCGTATCTGTTGCCGATACCGACGAGGACGCCGGGTTGGAAACGATTGGCACACTCCACGATTCGGGAGCCAGGGCAATCTTCGTCCGCACAGATGTTTCGCAGGCCAAAGAAGTGGAAAACTGGATGCAAACGACTGTGCGTGACCTCGGCTGCCCAGATGTTCTAATCAACAACGCAGGTATTCGGCGCGATGCTCCATTCGTGCAGCTGTCTGTGGAAGATTTCGACCGGGTCATCGGCGTGAACCTGCGTGGCACACTCTTGTGCTCCCAGGCCGCCGCCCGGCAGATAATTGCGCGCGGACGCTCCGGAGCCATCGTCAACATCGCGTCGACCCGCGCCTTCATGTCCGAGCCCGGGACCGAAGCATATACGGCATCCAAAGGTGGCATCGTCTCTCTCACCCATGCCATGGCGATCAGCCTCGGGCCGCACGGGATCCGTGTTAACTGTGTCAGCCCCGGCTGGATTGAAACCCGCGACTGGCAGAACTCGGCTCGGGCGCAGGTGCCGGTGCACTCTGAGCGGGATCGGCTCCAGCATCCGGTCGGCCGTGTCGGCAAGCCAGAGGACATCGCCGAAGCCTGCCTGTTCTTGAGCGAATCGGCGGGATTCATGACCGGCCAGAATGTGACGATCGATGGCGGAATGACGGTCAAAATGATCTATGAGGAGTAGGAAGGGAGCATAGTCTGATGTCACGCTGGATCTTCTGGATCTTGAGGATTGTGATTATTACCTGGATGGCTACAGCGGCAGTCGCAGGGGCACAAAGCCAGGACCAGGCGCCGCGTTCGCCGACGCCCGCGCCACTGACAGGAGTTGTCCGTGTCGAGACCGTCGCCCGTGGGCTCGAACGTCCGTGGGCGCTTGCCTTTCTGCCTGATGGGCGCATGCTCGTCACCGAGCGTCCGGGGCGGTTGCGCCTCGTCGACCGCGATGGTCGCCTCTCCGAGCCGCTCACCGGGGTGCCGCAGGTGTTTGCTCAGGGCCAGGGCGGCCTGCTGGATGTGGCGCTCAGCCCGGGCTTCGCGCAGGATCGGCTTGTGTACTTATCATTCGCCGAACCCGGCGAAGGCGGGGCCGGCACCGCGGTGGCCCGTGGACGTCTCGGTGAACGCGGCCTCGACGGCACGCAGGTTATCTGGCGGCAGCAGCCCAAGGTGAGCGGCGCGAACCACTGGGGCTCGCGGCTCGTGTTCCGTCCTGATGGCACACTGTTCATGACCCTGGGGGATCGGTTCGCCTATCGCGACCGCGCGCAGGATCTGTCGGTGACGCTGGGCAAGATCGTGCGGATCAACGCGGATGGCTCTGTGCCGCGCGACAACCCGTTCGTGGACCGCGCCGGAGTGCGACCTGAGATCTGGTCGTACGGACATCGTAATGTTCAGGCGGCCGCGCTCTTTTCACAGACTGGACAGCTGTGGACCGTGGAGCATGGGGCGCGTGGCGGTGATGAGCTCAACCACCCGGAGGCGGGGAAGAATTACGGCTGGCCGGTCATCACCTATGGCGTCGACTACTCCGGTGCCAAGATCGGTGAAGGCACGGCGAAGCCCGGCATGGAGCAGCCCGTGTACTACTGGGATCCGGTGATCGCGCCCTCAGGCATGACCTTCTATACGGGCGACATGTTTCCCGGCTGGAGGGGGAGCGTCTTCATCGGCTCATTGACGCCTGGACTTCTGGTGAGACTTACGATGGAGAGCGGCAGGGTCACTCGAGAAGAGCGGTACCTGGGCGACCTGCGGGAGCGCATCCGCGACGTGCGCCAGGGTCCGGATGGCCTCCTCTATCTCCTGACTGATAATCCCGACGGGCGCATCCTTCGGGTCATGGCGGCAACCCGCTGACCGCCGGGAACCCGCGAATCTGTCGCGAGGGAGTATTGAGCCAACTTGACTATCGAACATATGTTCGTATAATTGAGATGAGCCTGTGAGGCCCTTGTGGTGCTGTTACCTTCACTTACTGTCCCTCTCCCAGAGACCCGGCCCCAGCCTATCCCCTGGAGCCTGGCAATGGCAGCGGGCCGTCTTGTGGAAGTCACGGGGGCGGAGGACACTGCTGCCCTCACCATGGCCGCAGGTCTGGTGCTCGATGCCCAGCAGTGTGGCGAACAGACCGCATGGGTCAGTCCATCAGAGAGCCTCTTCTTCCCACCTGATGTCATCGAGAGCGGAATTGATGTAGACTCTCTCGTCGTAGTTCGCGTGCCGGAGACGGTTGCCGGCGCACGTGCCGCGGACAAGCTCATCCGATCGGGGTCATTCGGAATCGTCGTCGTCGATGCCGGCCCTGATCCGCGCATCCCAACTCCGCTCTTGGCGCGTCTGGCTTCACTGGCACAGCGTCATCATACGGCTCTCGTGTTCCTCACGCAGAAGGGCGCCGCGCCTGCCGGCGCGACGTCAGCCACACCACGTACAGACGGCGCATCTCCCCTCGGATCCCTCATCTCTTTGCGCGTGCGGGCCAGGCGACAACGGATCGCCGCCGACAGGTTCCGCTGCTGGCTTGATGTCCTCAAGGACAAGCGCCGGGGACCAACGTGGCGGTACGATGAGGTGTGCCGTGGAGCACCTGGCATGCGTTAATATTCCGGCGCTGCCGCTACAAATGGCCCTGCACGATCATCAGGACTGGCGGGGGCATCCGGTCGCAGTCGTGGCGGAGGATCGACCGCAAAGTCCGATTCTGTGGGTCAATAGCCGCGCAAAGAAGTCCGGCATCACCCCCGGACTGAGTTACGCATCGGGCCTCTCGCTTCTGCCGGACCTGCGCGCCGTACCACTTCTGCCCCCACATGTCGCGAGCACGGTGGAGGCTCTCGCGGCACGGCTGCGTGCCTTCTCACCCGAAGTGGAGAGATCATCCAACGAGCCGGGTGTTTTTTGGGCAAACCTTTCGGGACTGAACCGCCTGTATGCATCTCCGGACGCCTGGGCTGGCGCCGTGCGGGCGGATCTGGCCAGTGCGGGATTCACGGCCGTCGTAGCCGTAGGGTTCACCCGATTCGGCACATACGCCGCGGCACGGGTTGCCCGAAGCATTCAGGTGTGCACAGATCCCGGCGAGGAACGCGAAGCCGCGGGGCGCGTGCCCCTCGCGCGCATCGCGGACATCCCGCCACAGACCCTCGACGCGCTGCACCAGCTCGGGGTACGGTCGGTGAGCGCGCTGTTGCGCCTTCCCTCCGTGGGTCTGCTCGAGCGATTCGGTCCAGAGCTGCACCGGCTGCATCGCATGGCCGCCGGCGACCTCTGGACACCGCTGCAGCCGCAGGTCCCGTCTGATCCGATCGCGCGTTCTGCGCTGCTCGATGCTCCAGAGAATGACTTGAGTGGATTGCTCTTTCTCATCAAGCGGCTGCTGCATCCCATGCTGGCCGCGCTCGTGTCCAGGGGACAGGCGTTGGCCGCCCTGGATCTTCGGCTGCGCCCGGACCGGCACTCCTGGCGCGCCGAGCGGATTCGTCCCGCGGCGCCGACCCTCGATGCGGTGCAGATTCTCGACCTCGTGCGGCTGCGCCTGGAGTCTGTGGGACTTGCCGCGGGTGTGGTCGAGCTCGAATTGGAAGCCAACGGTCACCCGGCCACCCCTGAGCAGATCCATCTGTTCACCGAGCACCAGCAGCGAGACCTGGAGGCCGGCAACCGGGCTCTGGCACGACTTCGTGCCGAATTGGGCGACGGCGCGGTGGTGCGCGTCGTGCTGCGGAAGGGCCATCTCCCTGAAGCCCGCTTTGGGTTGGAGCCGATGGAGCGGCTCCAGATCCCTCGTCCTCGACAGAAGCAGATCGATGGACGTCCGCTCGTCCGCCGCGTATTCGTCCGACCCCAGGCGTTGCCTCCGGCACCGCGCCCGACACACGATGACGGCTGGCTCATCTCCGGGGTCGTGCGCGGGTCTGTCTCAGATCAGACCGGCCCGTACATCCTGTCGGGCGGCTGGTGGGTCCGCGAGGTTCGGCGCGATTACTACTTCGTCGAGACACGCCGGGGTGAACTGCTGTGGGTGTATTATGATCGCCGGCGCCGAGGCTGGTTCCAGCACGGCCGCGTGGAGTGAGGCGGCCTCTAGAACAGCCGATGATTTCGCCGGAGCGTTCGGGTCAGTCGTTCAGCCTGATCATGATATTCTGGGATCCGTGATATCTCTGCCCATAGGACCTGGAAGAACCTTCTGATTCGTGCAAGGAATTGAAGCGATATGACTCGGTGCTCGTCGGCGAGCAGCGGGCCGCCCTCGCTCGCGAAGTTCCGAACGTCAGCGAGCACTCTTTGACCCGCCGGCGATGTGATGTCACGCATGAATGCCTCCCTGGTATCCCAGTACAGCTCTGCCAGACCGCTCACGAATGGCTGTCCTTCGAGCGTGCCTGTGACTATGTTGATCTCATAGCGGCGGAGCCCGGTAAGGCTCGTCCGGGCCAGCAACGCGTGGGCCTCCAGCCAGTACCGCCGGAACTCCTCGGCCCCGTCCTGCTGCGAGCCCAGAACAGAACCTTCTGCATGCCCTGATGATAGGCCGGGGCGCAGGTCATGCCATCGGGGAAAAGGCGTATCTTCGGGTGAAGGTCAGTGCGTAGCCGTGTCCAGCCCTTCCCGGGTTGCCCAGGCCGCCACCTGGGTGCGGGCGGAGAAGCCCAACTTGTTGAGGATATTCTGGACGTGCGTATCCGCCGTCCGCTCAGAGATGACCAGTTCTGCAGCAATCTGACGGTTGGTGAGGCCTCGGGTGATCAGCGCGGCCACTTCCACCTCGCGGCGAGACAGCTTCTCGGGCCGAGCGGGCTTGCCGGCCGGGCGCGCCGCCCACGCCAGCGCAAACTCCACGGCCTGATCCGCCGACATCGCCAGGCCAGCCTCCCACGCCGATGCGTAGGCCTGATCCCCAAGCGCGCGCTGTGCCAGAGACAGATCATTCTGCAGCGGCCGGTCCTCTCGTTGTGCGCCGGCGCCGATGGACTGCTGTAGGGCGGATGCCGCCGCCACCAGGCTGACCGCCGCAGCGTGATCGCGGCCTGATGCGGCCAGCCGCGCGAAGTCTTCCAGGGTCTTGGCTATCTCGAATTTCTCGCCAAGAGTGTGGCGGAGCCTGAGCGCCTCGGTGTAGATGCGGGTGGCCTCCCTCAGATCGCCTCGGTCCCGCGCGACACTCCCCAGGCCATTCAACGCAAATCCTATGCGGCGCCTGTCGCCGGTCTCACGGGCGATCGAGAGACTCTCTTCGTACGCCGCGTGTGCGGCCGCCTCGTCGCCCAACGCGCGCAGCACGTTTCCCAGGTTGTTCAATGCCAGCGGCAGACTCAACCGGTCTCCAATCTCACGCCACATCGCCACGCTCTGCTCCTGATGCTTGCGGGCGGTCTGGTGGTCCCCCAACTCTCGCGCGACACTGCCCAGATTGGTGAGCACGCCCGCGACGGCCGACAGATCCCCACCGCCGGTGGCGAGCGTCAGCGCTTCACGAAGATAGGCGCCGGCCGCCTCATGCTCGCCTTGTCGTTGAACTACAACCGCCAGCCCGTTCAGGACGCGGCCCAGCGCTTCAGGATCATTGCTCGCTCTGGCCAGACCGAGAGCTTCCTCCTGAATTCGGCGGGCGCTCACGAGATCTCCCTGGTTGTACGTGACGAGGCCGATATAGCCCAGTGCGAGCGAGGCGCCAGTCTGGTCGCCGAGCCTTTGCCGCAGGTGCAGGCACTCGTCCAGGCGTTCGATCGCTTCCGTGTAGTCTCCCTGACCACGGGCAAGCAGTCCCTCGACGTAGAGCGCGTTCGCCAGTGTCGCGGGGTCTGTGTCTTGACGGCTTGCCGCGATCACGATACGGGTCCAGGACCGGCCCTCGGAGAAGCGGCCGCGAAGGATCCAGAATCGCCCGAGCGCCCCGATCATTCGCAGAGCCATGTGTGGATCATCCTGTTGGGCCCATTCCAGCGCCGCGCGGATGTTCGACGTCTCCTGCTCGATTCGTGCGAGCCACGTAGGCCCCTGCGCGGTGGTGATTTCGCGCGTTGCCTGCTCGGCCATCGCGAGGAAGAACAGGCCGTGGAGACGCCGCATCTCCCGACGCTCATCGGCAGCAGTCAGATGCGTTTCCGCGAACTCGCGAACTGTTTCCAGCAACGTGAATCGCGGTTCGTCGCCGGACTGCGCGGCTCTCGCCACGAGGCTCTTGGCCACCAGGGAGGTGATGAGATCAACGATGTCGGGGAGGAGATCGGAACCGATGGCACGCGCGGCTTCCAGGGTGAAACCGCCCGCAAACACCCCAAGCCGGCGGAACAGCCGCTGCTCGTCGGCGGTCAACTGGTCATAGCTCCAGCCGATCGCGGTTCGGAGCGTTCGATGCCGGTCCGCGACGTCTTGAGCGCCGGCGGTCAGGAGATCGAGTCCGCCGGCCAGACGGGACGCGAGCGCATCTGGTGTAAAGAGCCGAATCCGCGCCGCTGCGAGTTCGATCGCCAGGGGCAACCCGTCCAGCCGGCGGCAGATCGCCGCGACGGCTTTCCCGTTCTCGTCGTTAATCGAGAACCCGGGCTGTACTGCCCGCGCGCGTTGCGCGAACAGCGCGACGGCCGGGTACCGCAGCGCCGCCTCGGGACGCACCAGCCAGGCGGGATCAGGGGCTTCCAGTGGCGCGAGAGCGTACTCGTGCTCCCAACTCAGGCGCAACGGCTCGCGGCTGGTCACGAGGATCTTGAGGTCGCGGCAATGCGAGAGAACCGCGGCGATCTGCGGCGCGGCGGAGAGCACATGCTCGAAGTTGTCGAGCAGAAGCAGCAGGTGTGTGTCGCGGAGTCGGGTTTGTATCTGGTCGAGCAGCGATGCGTCGGCCTGATCGACCATTCCTAGACCCTGCGCTATCGCCTGCAGGACGAGTGCGGAATCGCGGAGTGGCGCCAGGTCCACGAACATCGCGCCATCTTCGAACAACCCTGAGATGCGCGACGCCACCGCAACGGCGAGGCGCGTTTTCCCGACACCGGGAGGGCCGGTTATCGTGAGCAGCCTGATATCGGGGTCGCGGAGGAGGTCGCAGGATTCCTGGACCGCCTGATCACGCCCGACCAGGGGAGTGGGCTGGAATGCGATCTGGAAGCGTGACTCGGACCGCGGTGACCCGCTGCTGGTCTGGACCTGCTTCCGCACGGCTGGCCACGTGTCCCTTCTGGCGCCCAGACTTGGCTGCAGGGGGAATTCCATGCGGAAGAGGCCGGCCCTTGCCAGGTAGCCGCCCTTGCGAAGGGAACACACCCTTAACCACCGAACATACGTTCGTATAGCCTGGAAGCCAAAGGGTCAGCCGATGAATTACGTCCCGCTCTGGTGCAAGACCAACTTTTCGTTTCACGAGGGCGCCTCGCATGCCGAGGAACTCGTCGAAGAGGCGCACCGGCTGGGCCTGCGCGCGATCGCGATCACCGACCGTGACGGAGTCTATGGGATCGTTGAGGCCCATTTGAAGGCGCGTGAGCTGGGCGTGCAACTTCTCGTGGGCGCTCAGGTCACAGTGTCGGACGGCACGGTGATCGTGCTGCTCGCGCGCGACCGTGCCGGGCATGCGAATCTCTGCCAGCTGCTCACCGCCGGCCGGCTGCGCTCACCGAAAGGCGAGAGCGCCGTAACGTGGGATGAGGTGTGCGGGCGCGCCGCTGGGTTGATCGCCCTGTGGGGTGGCGATCGGAGCCTGCTTGTCACGGAATCCACCTCAGAGTCCGGGTCACCTGATAGGGTGGCCCGGTTGTTGCGTGACGCGTTTGGCGACTCACTCTACGCGATCGCCGTGCGGCACCGACGCGATACCGAGGTGCGCCAGGAAGCCCGTCTGCGGGAGCGGGCCGCGCTGTATGGGATTCCGGTGGCCGCTGCAATCGAGGTGCTGTATCACACGCCGTCGCGCCGCCCTCTGCAGGATGCGCTCGCGTGCATCCGCCACGGTGTCACCCTCGCCGATGCAGGCCAGATCCTCAAGCCGAACGGCGAGCACGATCTGAAGAGTCCGTTCGCGTTCGCGGCATTGTTCGAGAACGATACCCGCGCCGTGGGATTGACCAGCGAGATCGCGTCGCGTTGCACGTTTACCCTCGCCGAACTGCGCTATCGATATCCCTCCGAGCACCTCCCCGACGGCAAGACGTCGTCACAGTGGCTGCGCGAGCTCTCCTTCGCGGGCGCGCGTGAGCGCTACGGTGGTGAAGTTACCCCCAAAGTCGTCGCGCAGCTAGAACGGGAGCTCGCCCTTATCGACGAGCTCGACTACTGCGGATACTTCCTGACGATGTACGAAATCGTGCGATTCTGCCGCTCTCGGGGCATTCTGTGCCAGGGACGAGGCTCGGCCGCCAACTCCGCGGTCTGCTACTGTTTGGGGATCACCGCCGTCGACCCCGTGCGAATGGACCTGCTTTTCGAACGGTTTCTCTCCCGCGAGCGCGCCGAGCCACCGGATATCGACCTGGATATCGAACACAACCTGCGCGAGGATGCTATCCAGTGGGTGTACCAGAAGTACGGCCGCGACCGGGCGGCAATGGTCGCCAATGTCATTCGCTATCGCACCCGGTCGGCGGTGCGCGACGTCGGCAAAGCCCTGGGGATGTCCCCCACGACCCTCGATCGCCTGGCCAAGCTCCACTCGTATTACGGGGATGTCGCGCCGAGCGTCCTTCGAGAGGCGGGTCTGGATCCCGATGCGCCGCTGCACCAACATCTGATGCAGCTGGCCAACCAGATTCTCGACTTCCCTCGCCATCTCTCGATTCACCCGGGAGGATTCCTGCTTGGTCACGAGCCCGTGTCCACGCTCGTGCCGATAGAGAACGCGACGATGCCGGAGCGAACGGTGATCCAGTGGGACAAAGACAGCGTCGAGGGAGTGGGCCTGTTCAAGGTAGACCTGCTGGGACTAGGTGCGCTAACCCAACTGCATCTCGCCTTCGATCAATTGAAGGAATGGCGCGATGTCGACCTGTCGATGGCGACGATTCCGGGGGATGATGCAAAGACGTTTGACTGGATCTGCCGTGCCGACACGATCGGCGTGTTCCAGATCGAGAGCCGGGCGCAGATGGCGATGCTGCCGAGACTGCGGCCGCGCTCTTACTATGACCTGGTGGTCGAGGTCAGCATCGTGCGGCCGGGGCCGATCGTGGGCGGGATGGTGCACCCATACCTGCGCCGGCGGCACGGCGACGAGACGGTGGAATACCCTCATCCGTCACTCGAGCCGGTCCTCGCCAAGACCCTGGGTGTGCCGCTGTTTCAAGAGCAGGTCATCAAGTTGGCCATGGTCGCCGCCGACTACACACCCGGCGAGGCCGACCAACTGCGACGCGATATGGCGGCCTGGCGGCGGTCAGGTCGGATCGAACGGCACCGCGACCGGCTGATCTCGCGCATGGAGGCCAAGGGCATCAAACCTGAATTTGCGGCCCGCGTCTTCGAACAGATTCGTGGGTTTGGTGAATATGGTTTTCCCGAAGCCCACGCGTCGAGCTTCGCATTGATCGCATTTGCCTCAGCCTATCTCAAGCGACACTACCACGCAGAGTTCACCTGCTCGCTGCTGAACGCCCAACCCATGGGCTTCTACGCTCCGTCGACGATCGTCGAGGACGCCAGGCGGCATGGGGTGGAGGTGCGTCCCATTGATGTGCTTCGCAGCCAATGGGACTGCGCTCTGGAAGAACTACGGGTCACGCCTAACGAAAACGACGGAGGCGATGGGGGCGGCCATGCCTGGCGGTTCGCGGTGCGGATGGGGCTGCGCTACGTCAAGGGGCTGGGTGAAGACGATGGAAAGCGCATCAGCGCGGCGCACAGCGATGCGCCCTTCGAGTCACTCGACGACTTTGCGCGTCGCACCGGTCTCGATGCCGGAGCCCTGGTTGCCCTGGCCAGGTCTGGGGCCTTCGAGGGGCTGGGCGTAGACCGGCGCCAGGCGCTGTGGCAGGTCCGGGCGCTTGCCAGACGCCATGGGATGACGCTACCGATCGAGATCGTCGATTCGGTCCCTCACTTCGACGGCCTCAATCCCTTCGAGGTGATCGCCTGGGATTATGACGCTACGTCCCACAGCGTCCGGGGGCATCCGCTGGAGCCCCTGCGCCCACACCTGAGCGCTGTGGGCCTGCCCGACGCGCAAACCGTGGCGGCTCTCAAAGACGGTGAGACCGTCCGTTACGCAGGCCTGGTCATCTGCCGTCAGACTCCGGGCACCGCTTCCGGAGTGACGTTCATGACGCTTGAGGATGAGACTGGCCTCGTGAACCTTGTGGTCTGGCCGCGGGTGTTCGACGACAACGCGCGGCTTGCGAAATCCGCGCCACTGCTTGGGGTTACCGGCCGGCTGCAGAAGCAGCAGGGTGTCGTGCATATCGTGGTACAAGAAATGTGGAAACCCAACCTCAACAAGCGGCTTCCCGCCGTGCCGAGCCGCGACTTCCGTTAGGCCGTTACTCGTCCCGCACCGTCTGACGGCCCGTTCGCGTCTACAGAAAGAATCCCCAGGGCATCTGCTCTAACAGGCGATCCAAGCCACCGGCACTGGTACTGCCACGTGAGCATCGCCTTGAGGAGTTGGCCATGAAGGTGTTGTTCCTGGGCCCCAGCGAATCGCCGTTGATCGATTGGTTGAAGTCTGTGGGCGAAGACGTCACAACGACGACCGACCCTGTCGGCATCGCATTTCTGGATGCTCACTCGCCCGACTTCATAGTGAGTTATGGATACCGGCACATTCTCAAAGGCGATGTCCTTGATCGCTATGCAAATCGAGCGATCAATCTTCACATTTCCTACCTGCCCTGGAACAGGGGAGCAGACCCCAATTTTTGGAGTCTTGTCGAGGACACTCCCAAGGGAGTCACGATTCATTACCTTGATAGAAGTATCGATGCCGGTGACATCATCGTCCAGAAGCAGGTGACGTTTTCAGAGAACGACACCCTGCGCACAAGCTACAACAGGCTCCAAGACGAGATCCAGGCGCTCTTCAGGGAACACTGGCCGAAGATTCGCTCGGGTGGGTGCAGTCGAACGCCACAAAACGGCAAGGGCAGCTATCATCGACCTAAGGACAAAGAGAGCCTCTCTCATCTCATGTTTGACGGGTGGGATACGCCGATAGCCGTTCTTGAAGATTATGCCGCCGAGTCTCAAATGTTTACACAGTTCTGGGCGAGATACCACGCCGAGGTCGAAGAGACGAAAAGGCAGGATAAGTCGCGAGCCAGCTGACCACGCGCCGCTAGCCGACAGACGCCAGACGCTTCACCACGGCCCCCCAGACCCGAAGGCAACCTCCCTGTCAGTCCGGCAGGGGGAATCCCGGCGTGGATGCCTAAGAATGAACGAGCAAAGGGCACCGCGCGATGACACGTGTCTAAGCAACCAAAAGACAAGGCCGAGAAACTGGAGAGGCCACGCGCAGAGTGGCGTCGCCTCCTGCCAGATGAGGCGTATGCCGTCCTGTTCGAGGAAGCGACCGAGCGGCCTTTTACCAGTTCGTTGAATGAGGAAAAGCGAGAGGGGACGTTCGTCTGCGCGGCATGCAATCTTCCTCTGTTCGCATCGAGCGCGAAGTACGACAGTGGAACGGGGTGGCCGAGCTTTGTCGAGGCGCTGCCCGGCCGGGTGGAGACGAAGACGGATTACGCGCTGATCTGGCCGAGAACCGAGTATCACTGCGCACGCTGCGGAGGCCATCAGGGACACGTCTTTTCGGACGGGCCGCAGCCTACCGGCCAGCGGTGGTGCAACAACGGTGTCGCGCTGCGATTCGTACCCGCAGGGGACCCGCTCCCCGAGCCGCGCGAATAGGCGAGCGCCTCTTCCCGTGGCAGTCGACAGGCGAAAGTTGCGTGAGCAAATCCACGCGCTCTATCGCGCCCAGCACGAGGCGATGGGCGAGCGCGGCACGTTTGATCGACTGGACCAGGGCCGCCGGTGGGATCTCGCGCCGACGCTTGAGGCCGGTGGCGTGCTGGTCTTTCCTCATGCCGGCGTGTTGGACTGCGGCCATCAGATTGCAGCCGTCGTCAATGCGTGCCTGGATAGCGGGGCCGATCGCGTCATCGTCGTCAGCGTCCTGCACGCGTTCACCGATGAGATGCAGGATGCCCGTGTGCGCGTTGCGGCCGGCGAGGATCCGGCCCGGTGGCCGTTCTGGGGAATTCAGGGTCCCGGGATCGCCGGCCGGGAGGAGTGGCGCGCCGATCATTCCCTGGTGAGCTTTCGCCATTTCTGGGCCGCCGAGACCAGGCGCAGGGGAACTAGGGGCCCAGAGGTCATTGAGCGCTATCCCTACCTGGCCGGAGGCAAGCCCGGGCGGCTGCCCGGCATCGATGAACTGGCACGGCTCGCCGATGATGCCGTGATCGTTTCCACCGCCGACGCCTTCCATCATGGTGTGGGATACGGTGACCCACCCGAACGGGCGCTGCATCCGGATGAGGGCGGACTGGAGCTCGCGCGGAAGACGATCAATGAGGGTATTGAAATCCTGGGCCGTGGCGACTACTGGGGTTACGATCAACACTGTGTGCGCGCCAAGAGCGATGGGCGGGACGCAGGACAGGTGTTCCGCTGTCTCCGTACTGTGACGGCGGGACGCATCCTCGACCTGACACATACCGACACCGCCGAACTGTACCAGCAGCCGAGGCCTACATGGGTCGCGGCTGGGTTGATCGAATGGAGGGACGCGTGACGCGGGCGCCATCCCATCCGTGAGGGCTATCCGCGCTGCGGTTATTGTCTGTGTGCTTGCGCTCCTGATTCACGCCCAGGCGACTCTCGGCCAGTCCGACGCCGTACCTCTGCAGTTGAAGCTGACGCCTGGTGAGGCTTTCTTCCACTCGGCGACCGGCAACGTGCAGGTCAACTTCGAAAACAGTGCGGGAGACCGCCGGAGCACTGAAAGCCGGTTCGAGATCCGCGAAGCCATCCGGGTCCTCGACGTCGCGGCGCTTGGCGCGATCTGGATTGAAGCGACCGCCGAGGAGTATCGCGTCACCGAGCGCGGCGGACAACCACGGGAGCGCCTCATCCCCGCGGTCAGCTTCCGCGTGGACCCTGATGGAAAGGTCGTCGAACGGTTTGCCGATCCGACCGAGCGGCCCGACTTTCCGTTCCCGCTCCCCGGCAAGCCCGTGCGGGTCGGAGAGTCCTGGACCCGCAGCGCAACCTCGACGTCCGGCGAGATCGTGGTCAAGGGGAATGGAACGTACACGCTTTCCGGACTCGGGAGCGGACCTGACGGCCGGATCGCGCGGGTGACGTTCATCAACGAGGGCAGGGCTTCGGGAGGCGCGACCGTCCTGGGACTTCCGACTGAGTCACGAGCCTCGTCGAAGGTCACCGGTGAGTTTGAGTGGCTCATCGACCGGGGCCGGTGGGGCCGGTACGTTCAAGAGTTCACAGCAACGGGGGACACTCAGGTGACCGCGCCTGGCATATTTGGCCTCGCCAGGCTTACCTCGAAGGCCTCGATCCGCGGCGACCCGCTGTCAGCGAGCGTGTCGCCGGCGTTGCCGGGACCTGATCTGATCGTCACGCCAGGGCAGGGCGTGGGTCCCTACGGGCTGACCATGACCGTGGAGGACCTCAACCGGCATGCTGGCGCCTCGGAGTTTCGCGAGTTCGATCTCGGATTTCTTTCGCATTCGCTGCGGTGGCGCAACGGGCTGGTAGCATATGTCGCTCAGGACGACAACAACAAAGTGGTGGGGCTTGAGATCAGCGACCGCTCGTACCGATCTTCCAAAGGAGTCGGCGTGACGATGTCGCAGGGCGCCGTCATGCTGGCTCACGGGCTCACACCTGTGCGGGTGGAGATGAGCATTCCAGGACGGGGGCACTACCGTTTGCTCGTGTACAATGACCAGGGGATTGCCTTCTCGATTGTCTCGGAGGAGAACATCAGAACGCGCACGATCACGAGCATCCCGGTCGGGCTGGTTGCCTGGGTCACCGTCTTTCCTCCGGGCGGGGGAGGCAGGATCTTTCCGCTCCCGGGGCAGCGGTAGGCATGTCGCTGAACCTCTTGCTTATCTTTGCGATGACCGAGTTCGTCCTCTCACTGACGCCCGGTCCGGCTGTCCTGCTCATCGTCTCTCAAGGGATACGAAACGGGTTCAAGTCCAGCATCAGGGGCGCACTCGGCATCCTCACCGGCAACGCGATCTACTTCGCGCTGTCGGCGCTGGGACTGGGGGCGCTGTTGCTCGCATCAACCGCGCTGTTCGAGGCCATCAGATGGGTTGGCGCGGGGTATTTGATCTTCACAGGCGTCAGAATGCTGTTCGCGAAGGCGGAATCGGAACCTGTTGGGGTGATCCGCTTCAACGCTCCTCTGAAGCTGTTCTCTCAAGGCCTGCTGACGCAATTGTCGAATCCCAAGGCCATCGTCTTCTTCACAGCGCTTCTGCCGCAGTTCGTCTCGCCAGGCGCTGACGTGTGGCGGCAATTCCTCATCCTCGGAATAATTTCCATCACCGTGGAGTTCCCCGTGCTGCTCATCTATGGGTGGGTCGCCGAGCAGGGCACAGGCCGCGTTCTCAGAAGCACCACACCTGTGCTGCCTGAGCGTGTGACCGGCGGATTCCTGGTCGGTGCGGGGCTAGGTCTCGCCTGGATGCGGAATCACTGAGAAGGGACGTGAGTCTGGCATGAGTGACGGGCAACGGACAAACTCGTCGCGTCACAAAGTTGCGACTCTGGCCGGCGGATGCTTTTGGTGCCTCGAGGCCGTCTTCGACGACCTGCAGGGTGTGATAGATGTCGTCTCTGGATACTCGGGGGGCACGGTGCCCAATCCGACCTACGAGCAGGTGTGCACGGGCAGCACCGGGCATGCCGAGGTCGTGCAGGTCACGTTCGATCCGAACATCATTTCCTATCGCGAGATCCTTGAAGTCTTCTTCACGATCCACGATCCGACGACGCTCAACCGGCAGGGCGCGGACGTGGGGACCCAGTACCGCTCGGCGATCTTCCACCACAGCCCCGAGCAAAAAGCGACGGCAGAGCGGGTGATCGCCGAATTTGGTACGGCCGGCCTCTGGGGTAATCCGATCGTCACAGAGGTGAGGCCTCTCCAGGCATTCTATCCGGCCGAGGAGTACCATCAGGAGTACTTCCGGCGGAATCCCAACCAGGGGTATTGCCGCGCCGTGGTCGCGCCCAAGGTGGCGAAGTTTCGCAAGCAGTACCTCTCAAGACTCAAGAGGGTCGGTGGGCCAGCGGGCGGCTAGCATTCGGTACGGACCAATGCGCGTTCGAATTCCCAGCCCATCTTTAGTGATTTTGTGCGGTCCCGCCGGCAGCGGCAAGAGCACATTTGCCGCGCGGCACTTCGCGCCCACCACGATCGTTTCATCCGACCGCTGCCGCGCAATGCTGGGCGACGACGAGCGAAATCTCGCGGTCTCGCCTGAAGCCTTCGAACTCTTCCATACTATTATCGACCGGCGTCTGGGGCTGCGCCGGCTCACGGTTGCCGACAGTACTGCGCTCCGTACCAATGCGCGCGCAACGCTACTGGAGATCGGGCGGCGCCATGCCGTCCCCGTCACCCTGGTCGTCTTCGACGTCTCCGAGGAACGCTGCTATCTCCACGACACACGCCGAGAGCGACGCGTCGGTCGCGCTGTGATCGCTCAGCACGTGCAGCAATTGCAAGACGCGCTGCGGACGATCCCGCAGGAAGGTTTTGACGCCGTCATCTTGCTGGACGACGCGCTGGCGCGCAGCACATCGGTGGATATCGTGGAGCGCAGCCCAATCGCCCGGACCGAGTGAGGATGCCCCAGGAACAACGCCTTGCTCGGACCGTCGACGGCAGCCGGCTGACGCTGGTCGTCGGCGACATCACCACTCAGACCGTGGACGCCATCGTGAATGCGGCCAACAGCCGTCTAATCGGCGGCGGCGGGGTCGACGGGGCCATCAGGCGCGCCGGGGGCCCGGGCATCGAAGAGGAATGCGCGACGATTCGCGCCGAACGCGGGGGATGCCCGACCGGATCGGCCGTCATCACCGGGGCGGGGCGGCTGCCGGCGCGACACGTCATTCACGCGGTCGGCCCGATCTGGCAGGGGGGCGGGCAAGGCGAGGCTGACTTGCTGGCCTCCGCGTACCGTAGCAGCCTTGCGCTTGCGGCCGAGCGTCGCGCGCGCACGGTGGCGTTTCCGTCGATCAGCACCGGGGTCTACGGATATCCCGTGGACCAGGCCGCGCGTGTTGCGGTGCGAACCGTGGCAACCGCGCTTGCCACCACGCCCTTCGATGAGGTCCGGTTCGTCTTATTGTCAGCCGCCGACTTCGCGGCCTATGCGGCGGCGATGCGCGAGCTTATCCTCGATTAGCCCACCAGGAGGGCCGGCGCACCCGGCCGCGGAACAGTCCTGCAAACCGAGGGGGTGGGGGCTGTGGTGTCCGCCTACGTGCTGTTGAAGGCAAATCCGGGACAGGCTCGCAAGGCTGCGATCGCCCTGCGCAAGATCAAGGGCGTGCGGCAGGTGCACGTCGTCACCGGTCCCTATGACATCATTTGTCTGACGGAGGCGGGCGACATGGGTGCGCTTGGGGACACGGTGATCTCGAGGATCCAGCGGAGTGCGGGGGTGGCGGACACGCTGACCTGCCTGGTCGTGTGAGCCTGGGATGCGTTTGAAACCTGGGCCCGCGGCGGCGTGCCGGGGCCAGGCGGAGGCCGAAGCCGGGGTTGACAACCGAAAGCCCGCTTCTATAATAGGCAGTGGCATGGACACAAGGAGGGATTTGGTGCGGTCGCAGTCTAGCGGATAAAGCGCATACGCTGTGCCCGATGAGCGTCCCGGAGGGGAGAAGGCTCATCCCCTCTTTTTTGTGCCCAGGCCCCGAGCGAATCCTACTCATCGTCTGACTTCAGGCTCGGAAGAGACTTCCTCAATGTTCCCGCCGGCTCACCCGGCGGGATCCGTCGCGCGAGCCCGTGACGGGGAGCTCCTTGACAACTGCAGAGGGAAGAAGACATCTCGCCCGCGGATCGAGTGATGATCGGCGGGGCGGTGATGTGTTGCCAGGCTCTATACAGCTGCTCCTAGAGCGGGTCTCAAGCTACTAAGGGCACACGGTGGATGCCTTGGCGCCAAGGGCCGATGAAGGACGCTGTTGGCGGCGAAAGGGTCGGGGAG
>JBOGSE010000107.1:0-1039 GCA_050694895.1 bacterium
TAGTCGCCATCGGTGGCGCCGGCCGCCATCGGACAGTTTAACGTCGCCCCGGCGCCCGCGCCGCTCCCGGTCTCCGTCCAGGCTCCGGTGCCCGGATAGAACGGGTATTGATGCAGGCTCACGTAGAGCACGGAAGGGTCGGTATAAAAGCTGTGCTGGGTACCGTTACCGTGGTGCACATCCCAATCGAGGATCAGCACCTTATCGATCCCGTAGCGCTTTTGGAGATAACGCGCCAGGATAGCAACGTTGTTGAAGAGGCAAATCCCGAGCGCCATAGCGTGCTCGGCGTGGTGACCCGGCGGCCGGAGCATGGCGAAACCGTTGTCGATCTCCCCGCCGAGAAGCCTATCGGCCAGTTCAAGTCCCGCGCCCGCCGCCAGCAGAGCCGCATCGAAAGACCGCGACGAGATCGCAACGTCGGGGGAATCCAAGTACCGCTCCCCGCCGGCACAGGCTCCCCGTGCGCGTTGAATATAGCCGTGGTGGTGGATGGTTTCGATACACGTGATCTCCGCCGGGCGCGCCGCGATACGCTCTATACGCTCGAACCACGGCTGCGCGGCCAGATGCGCCATGCTCACCTCGAGCCGCTGGCGGCACTCGGGATGTCCGTGGCCGGTGTCGTGCTCAAGGTAGGCCGGGTCGTAGATGAATCCCGTGCTCATAGGCAAGCAGTGTAGCCGCAGCCCGGTGCGGTTGCCAGCCGGTAAGCGCCCAAGCTTCCGTCGCTGCCGATTAGACGACGAAAGTTATTTTTTCGAGCGCAGGCGGTTTCGGGCCTGCGCCTGCAACTTCTGAAAGAAATCGGTCTCGGTGAGTTCCGCGACTTGACGCGCCTTCTTGGTCTCATCGATCTCGATGCGCAGCGTCTCGATCTGTTGCTTGAAGCGTTGCTCACGGGCCGCGACCTCCTGCGCCATCCGTTGGAAGACGCGGGCGAGTTGTCCGAGCTCGTCTGGGCGCTTGCCCACCTCGGCTAACGTGTCGGCCACGAACTGACCCGACTCGACGGCGGCCGCGGCGGTGGTGACGCGGG
>JBOGSE010000108.1:0-4208 GCA_050694895.1 bacterium
CGGATCATCGAGGACATGCTGAAGTTCACGCCGTTCATTCAGGAGGCGTGCGTGATCGGCGACGGCAAACCCCACCTCGCCGCGATCCTCAACATCGATCTGCGGAACGTCGGCAAGTGGGCCGAAGACCGCGGCATCGCCTTCACCTCGTACACGGACCTGTCGCAGAGGCCCGAAGTGCTGGGCCTGCTTGCGCGCCTGGTCAACGAGACAAACGGCCGGCTCAAGCCGGAGTGGCGCATCGCCCGGTTCGTGTCGCTCTATAAGGAGTTTCATCCCGACGACGACGAACTCACCAGGACCCGGAAGCTCCGGCGCGGCCATATCGCCGACCGTTACCACGATCTCATCGAGGCGGTTTTCGGCGGGGCCCCAAGCTTTCAGGCCGTGTTTACGGTGCGGTACGAGGATGGACGCACGGCAGAGCTGCGACCCCTGATGCAGATCCTGACCGTCGACGAGCCCAACGCGCCCGGGCCCGATGCGGCCGCGCAAGGCGCCTCCACACCGGGCACCCAAGGACCGTGAACCTCCAGTTCATCCTGGAAGGCACGGTCATCGGGCTGGCCGTGGGGTCGATCTACGCCCTGATCGCCCTCGGCTTCGCCCTCCTGTACAAGTCGACGAAGATCCTCAATCTCGCCCACGGCGAGCTCGTGCTCTTCGGCGGTTACCTGGCCATCGCGCTGACACGCAGCCTCAACCTGCCTGTCGCGGTCGCGTTCGCCCTGGCGGTCGCTGGAACGTTGCTGGCCGCCGCCGCATTAGGGTTCGCCGTCGAACGCGGGATCATGCGGCCGCTCTTCGGCCAGTCGCTCCTGTCGGTCATCATCGTGACGCTCGCGCTAGGATACATCATCCGCGGCTTGATGGTAGGGCTGTGGGGCGGAGACACGCGGCAGTTTCCTCCGGTCGTACCGACGGGTGTGGCCCGCGTAGGAAACCTGGCGATCCCTGAGGTCGGCATCTGGAGCGCGCTCGTGGCCGTGGCTCTCCTCGTCCTCTTCTCGCTCTTCTTCCGGTACTCACTCTGGGGGATCGCGATGCGGGCCGCCGCCAACGAGCAACTGACCGCATCGACGCTGGGCGTGAGCCTTAAGCGCGTCTTCGCCTACGCCTGGGCGTTTGCGGCGATTGCCGGCTCGGTGGGCGGCATCCTCATCGGCCTGTGGCTCGGCGTGAACTTCGCGCTCGCGCATGTCGGTCTGAAGGCGCTGGCGGCGGTTATCCTGGGCGGGCTGGACAGCATCCCCGGCGCGATCCTCGGCGGGTTCATGATCGGGATCATTGAGAACATCCTCGGAGCGTATATCGACGCGAACGTCGTGGTGTTCGGCATCACGATGCATGGCTTCAAGGAGGTCACGCCCTTCATCCTCATCCTGCTCGTGCTGCTGATCAAGCCCTACGGGCTGTTCGGCACCGAGCACATCGAGCGGCTGTAGTGAGCGTGCGACCCGCCGGAGACTTCAAGACTGCCTACGGGGGGGACATGGCGCTCCTCGACATTCGCTTCCATCGCGTAGGCTTCGCGCTTCTCGTGATCGGGCTGGCCCTGGCGCCGGTCCTGTTGCGACAGTATTTGTTTCTGTTGAATACGATCGGCCTCTTTGCTATCGGCGCGATCGGCATCTCCCTCCTCACGGGATTCGCCGGACAGATTTCACTCGGCCACGCGGCGTTCATGGCGATCGGCGCATACACGTCGTGGTATGTCACTACCCGGCTGGGGTTGTCCTTTCTGATCGCGCTGCCCCTCGCGGGCGTCGTTGCCGCGTTCTTCGGCGCGTTTGTCGGCATTCCATCGCTGCGTATCAAAGGCCTGTATCTGGCCATCGCCACGTTGGCATTTCAGTTCATCACCGAGTTCGTCATCATCCACACCGCCGGCGGGATGGCCGGCAACGTGGTGCCTGCCGCCAGGCTTGGCCCTCTGCAAATCCGTACCGAGACGCACTTCTACTACCTTCTTCTCCCCATCTGGCTGCTCGGCGGGATCTTCGCCGCCAACCTCGTACGCGGCCGCGTTGGGCTGGCGTTGATGGCCGTGCGCGACCGCGACTACGCGGCTCAGGTGCTCGGGGTCGACCTCCTGTACTACAAACTGCTCGCCTTTGCCCTGGCAGCGTTCTACGGTGGGATCGCCGGCAGCCTGTTCGCGCATTACAACAAGGTCATCGGCGCCGAGCACTTTGGCGTGCTGCTGTCGATCGACTATATCGCCATGATCGTCATCGGCGGCCTGACAAGCACCTGGGGGCCGCACCTGGGTGCGGCGTTCGTCACGCTGCTGGGTCAGGCTCTGCGCTTCGCCACGCCGGCCCTTGTGAAGCACGTCCCCGCCCTCAGCCAGGCCGCGACACCGCTTCGGGAGATCGTCTTTGGGGCATTGCTGATCGGGTTGCTGATCTGGGAGCCAGGCGGCCTGGCCATGCTCTTCCGCAAGTTCAAGCGGCATCTGGACCTCTGGCCGTTTCCGCACTGACGGCTATCCCGTAAAGTCTGCGCCCGCCGGTCGATGAGGAATGCGGGTGAGCACTTGACCGTCTCACGAGCCCCTGAGATACTTACATAAGAGGTGTACTTAATGTCAGCACAAAAGGTAAGCACAAAAGAAGCTGCCCGAAGCCTCAGCCGCCTCCTCAGGGAAGTGAAAGCAGGTCGCGAGGTGGTCATCACAACCCGAGGGCGTCCGGTCGCCGTGCTCGGTCCCTACGAATCCTACGGCCGACAGGTCGTCTCCAGACTGCTGAGTCGCACTGCCAGCCTTCGGGGAGTGACCCTGAAGGACACATACATTCCGTCTCGCCGTGAGTTGGAGCGCCGGGGTGGCCGACAGATTCGTTCTTGATGCCTCGACCCTTGTCGCGGCACTCTTGCCCGACGAGCCGGTGCACACTGCCGCTCGGAAGTGGCTGGAGCGCTACGCAGACGGCGAGATCCGCATCCTGGCTCCAACCCTGCTGCCGTATGAACTTGCGAACAGCCTGCTGACGGCTGAGCGGGGGACCTCACGTCTCCAATCGGCCGACGTCGACGCCATCCTGCGCGATCTGGAGAATCTCGGCCTCGAACTGCTCGCGGTGGTCCCCGCGGTCGCCGTTGCGGCCGCGCGCCGCTATCGCTGCTCGGTGTACGATGCGAGTTACCTGGGTTTGGCGGACGCGGAGGAGGTCGACGTCATCACGGCCGACCGTCGCCTCTGGAAATCTGTCAGTCCCCGCTGCAAGCGACTCAGGTGGGTCGAGGGACGAGGCTGACCCAGATTCAAGTTCAGGCGAGCCACCGTTTCCGGCGTTTGTAACTCTTCACCTCTGCAAAGCTCCGCCGGCCGGTCTTGCTCATCCCCAGGTAGAATTCCTTGACGTCGGCGTCGTCACGGAGCCGCTCGGCCGGGCCGTCGAGCACGATCTTGCCGTTTTCCATGACGTAGCCGAACGACGCGAGCTGCAGGGCCATCCTGGCGTTCTGCTCGACCAGGAAGATCGTGATCTTCTCGTCGGCGTTGAGGCGCTGCACGAGCCCGAAGATCTCGTGCGCGACAATCGGCGCCAGCCCCAGGCTCGGCTCGTCGAGCAGCAGCAGCGCCGGCCGCGCCATCATGGCGCATCCGATCGCCAGCATCTGCTGTTCTCCGCCCGAGAGATATCCAGAGCGCACCCTGCGGCGCTCTTTGAGGCGGGGAAAGTACGAGTAGACCAGGTCCATGTGCTCGCGCGTGCCATTGGGATGCAGCCCCGCACCGACCAGCAGGTTTTCCTCGGCCGTGAGCTCTTCGAAGAGACGCCGGCCCTCCCGTACCATGACGATGCCACCGCGCGCGACATCCTCGGGCAGCCAGTTCTCGATGCGCCGGCCGTCGAACTCAATCGACCCACGCGTGACCTCGCCGCGCTCCAGGCGGATGAGCCCCGAGATGGCTTTGAGAGTGGTCGTCTTGCCGGCGCCGTTGGCGCCGATGAGCGCAGTGATGCTGCCCTTGGGCACAGAAAGGGAGACCCCCTTGAGTACAAGGATGGTCCCCCAGAAGACGACTTCGATGTTGTTGAGGGTCAGCAATCAGTAGCCAAGCCAGTCCTTTCGCCGCTCGACCGTCACCTGCTCCACAACGCCGATGCGGCCGTTCTTCACCACGACAATGCGGGTCACCGTGGACGGTCGATGGTCGGTGCGGGTGACGGTGACGGCGGGCGCCAGGCCATCCGGAT
>JBOGSE010000109.1:0-2029 GCA_050694895.1 bacterium
GGGCGTCGACCGTCATGAAGCCCGTGTAGGCGTGAAATTCCCCGGAGCGCACGAAGAGATCGGCTTCAAGGGACAGGCGGCCCGGTGGAAACCAGTTGAACCGCCCGTAGAACAGCATGAGGATGAGCAGACCCCAGACGAAACTCGGCAGGGACCGGGCCGAGATCGAGAACACACGCGAGAGATGATCGACGATCTCGTCGCGGTGCACCGCGGCCGCGGTGCCCAGCCAGACCCCCAGGAGCATCGTGGGCACAAAGGCCATGAGCGTCAGTTCCAGCGTGGATGGGAAGAACGCGACGATGGCGTCGCTCACGGGCAGGCGCGCGGTCTGCGACCATCCCAGGTTGCCGTGGAAGACCTCGCGCAGCCAGCTCCAGTACTGGACATGGATGGGCTGATCGAGGCCGTATTTGCGGATGATGGCGTCGATCGCCTTGAGCTGGTTCGGGTTGGTGATGAAGGCCCCGGCCCTGATCGCCGGATCGAGAAACTGCAAAAGGGCGAAGATGAGCACCGTGACCCCGAACGCCACGAGGGGGAGCAGCACAAGGCGGCGGGCGATATAGGTGGCCATCTTTTTTTACTCTGAGTCGGCGGGGCCCGGGCCGATGCCCGGGCCCCCTGCCTCCTTGCTCGCTTACTGCTTGGACATCGTATACATGTACGGCGCGAAGAACGCGGGGTTGTGGTACCACCCGCGCACCCAGCTCCGCATGGTAATGAACCCGACCGTGTACAGGTAGAGTGTCGTGACGTCGTTGTACGCGGCCTCCTGCAGCTTCGCGTACATGGCGCGGCGCTTCGCCTGATCCGTCTCGAACCGGGCCTGCTCGACGAGTTTGTCAACCTCAGCGTTCGAGTAGCCCTGCGCATTCGAGTACACGCCCGTGCTGTGCTGGAAGGGTGTGGCGAAGTTATCGGCGTCCGGGAAGTCGGCCACCCACCCGATCATGAACATCGGCAGCTTGCCGGCCCGGTACTGCTGGAGCAGCTGCGGGAACGTGATGCTGCGCACGTCGACGCGGAACTTCGGGTTGAGGGCCTCGACGCCCGACTTCAGGATCTGGGCCATGCACTGACGGCTGGCGTTGCCGGTGTTGAATAGCACGCCAAATCGGAAGCCCTGGTTCCACACCTGTCCGCCGCGCGCCTCGCGGAACGCCGCGGTCGCCCGCGCGGGATCATGGGCATACCACTTGCCTGTGGAGATATAGCCGAAGAGGCCCTTCGGAACCGGGCCGTTGCCCACGACCGCCTTGCCGCGATAGCAGTCGCGGACGGCGGAGTTATAGTCGAAAGCCTGGGCGATACCCTTTCGCACGTTGACGTCGGTGAAGAAATCTGCCGGGATGCCGTTCCCGTCCAGGCGTCCGCTGCCGACGTCGGGGTTGCCGGTGGTGTCGATCTTCATGCTCATGTAGACGCCCTGCGTCACCATCTGGGAGAGGTCATCGACGATGCGCACGCCGGCGAGCCCTTCGACCTGCGTCTGCTCGGTCCGGTTGACGCTGATAATGTCCGCGTCGCCCTGCTGGAGCATGAGGCGCCGGGCGCCAAAGTCCTCGACCACGCGGATGACCACCCGCCGCAGCGCGGCCGGCTTGCGCCAGTAGGCGTCGTTGCGCTCGAGGATGACCTGCCGGCCCTGCCGGTCCCACTGGGCCAGCTTGAAGGGCCCGGTGCCGTTCGTCTTGGTGAACAACTGGGTGTTCTCGGGCTTCTTGGGGTTGTTGAGCTTGGCCAGACCCGCGGCCGTCCCATCCCAGTCGCCCTGGGCGGCGGCCCATTTCTTGCTCGTGGTCATCGACCACGCGGCCACGATCGCCATAAAGGGCGCAAAGGGCTTCTTGAGCGTGATGCTGATACTATTGCCCTTCACCTGGATAGCCCGGTCCGCCTCGGCAAACAGGCCCGGCTTCAGGACGTCCTTGTCACGCGTCCCGTGCGTGTCCAGGATCGCCGCCAGCAGCAATTCGGAGGGCCCGCCGTCCCGGTCCATGAACATGAACCGCAGCAGCGAGTACTT
>JBOGSE010000110.1:0-4579 GCA_050694895.1 bacterium
AGTGGACTGACGCAGGCACTTGCGCGAGGCGCGCGAAGCCGCGGCGCGACGTTCGCCACCCAGACGCTGGTCACGGGCATCACGGTCAGGGACGGGCGCGTGGAAGCAGTCGTCACCAACCGCGGCACGATCCAAACGCCGGTGGTGATCAATGCCGCCGGTATGTGGGCCGATCAGGTCGGGCGGATGGTCGGCGTCACCTTGCCGATCATCACCATGCAGCATCAGTACCTGATTACCGAGCCGGTCGAAGGCGTGCAGCGGGACATGCCTATCCTGCGCGATCCCGATCTCCGCGTGTACGTGCGTCAGGAAGTCCAGGGGCTGTTGGTCGGTGGGTTCGAGGCCAACCCAGAGGCGTGGGCGCTCGACGGTGTCCCGCTGGATTTCAGCCACCGCTTGCTGCAGGCGAACTGGCCGCTCTTTGAGCCGATGGCGCGCAACACGTCGCTGCGCGTGCCGGCGTTCGAGCACGCGCAGGTCAACCGGATCATCAACGGGCCGGAAGCGTTCACACCCGACGGCGAGTTCATGGCCGGAGAAGTTCCCGGCCTGCGGGGGTTCTTTGTGGCGACCGGGTTCTGCGCCTATGGCATCGCCGCCGCCGGCGGCGTGGGCAAGGTTGTGGCCGAATGGATCGTTGAGGGCCAGCCGAGCCTGGATCTGTGGCGGATGGACGTTCGGCGGTTCGGGCCCCAGTACCAGCACCAGCAGCATACGCTGGCCCGATCTAGCGAGGCGCTGGCAAGGCGGTACGGCGCGGTGAGCCTGCCGTTCGAAGAGTGGGACACCGCACGGGGATTCCGCCTGAGCCCGTTTCATTTACGTCTGCAAACGCTGGGCGCGTCATTTGGCGAGAAAGGCGGATGGGAGCGGCCGAACTGGTTCGCAAGCAACGAGACCGGCGCTGAGGCTCCGGCCGCGGGCGCCGCAGCAGGTGACGGCTGGCGGCCTGCCGGGTATCTGCGCCACAACTGGTCGGCGGCGATCGCCGCTGAGCACATGGCGGCGCGAGAGAGGGCCGGCCTGTTCGACTTCACGTCGTTCAGCAAGATCGAGGTCGAAGGGCGCGGAGCGCTCCAGTCCCTGCAGTGGCTGACCGACAACGAGATGGAGAAACCGGTGGGCAGCGTCACCTATACGCAGATGCTCAACGCGCGGGGCGGGATAGAGTGCGACGTGACGGTCACCCGCCTGGCGCCCGAACGGTTCTTCATTATCACGGGCAGCGCGTTCGGCGCGCACGATCTGGATTGGGTGCGGCGTAACTCTCGCCCTGATGGCCGCGTGGTGGCGCGCGACGTCACGACTGAGCTGGCATGCATCGGGTTATGGGGGCCGAACGCGCGGGAGATTCTGCGGGCCGTGACCGACGATGATATTTTGACTAGCGCTTTTCCTTATATGACATGTCGTGACATCACAGCCGCGGGTGTGCGCACACGGGCGCTGCGGGTGACCTATGTGGGTGAGTTGGGCTGGGAGCTCTATGTGCGACCCGAGGATGGCGGGAGGCTGTGGGACGCTCTCTGGGAAGCGGGGAAGCCGTTGGGCCTGCGCCCGGTCGGCTATCGCGCGGTGGACTCGCTGCGGCTCGAGAAGGGCTATCGGTACTGGAGCGCCGACATCACACCGGAGTACACGCCGTACGAGTCAGGCCAGGGGTTTTGCGTGAAACTCGACAAGGGGAACTTTCAGGGTCGCGATGCGCTGCTCCGGCAGCGTGCTGACGGTGTGAAGCGCAAGTTATGCTGCCTGGTGCTGGCCGAGCCCACAATGGTCGCGCTGGGAAACGAACCCGTCTTTCAGGGCAGCCGCGTGGTGAGCCGTGTCACCAGCGGCGGCTACGGGTACGCGGTGGGCGAGAGCATCGCCTACGCCTACCTTCCGATAGCACTGTCGGCGACTGGGACCGCGCTATCAGTGGAAGTTGACGGAAAGCCCGTCACGGCCACGGTGCAACGAGAGCCACGCTTCGATCCGTCCCACAACCGCATCAAAGCCTGACTTGACTCCCGGCGTCTGGCTGCTCTAGCGGCGCGTCGACACACACTTCCTTCGCTAGCCGTGCGCCGTCTGGTCGATCCAGCTTTGCACGCGCGGGTCCGCCAGCGCCTGACGGCACCGGTCGAAGTGGGTGCGCGCGGACTCCGCGAAGCCTGTCGTGACGCTCGCGACGTGAACCGCCACCACGTACCACAAGGCCTCCCGGAATTCACCAGCAATCTTCAAGAGCTTCAACCGGGTCTGGGCTTCTGGTGACACGTGCCCGAAGTAGGCTTGAAGCAGCGCTTCATCCATGGCACCGGAAGGGGAATAGTGCCTCGCAACAGATGCCAGATCGAAGCACGCGTCCCCCATCGCCGCGTACTCCCAGTCCACAATGTGCACCCGGATGCCATCGTCAATGAGGTTCTCCCACCACAGATCATTGTGACACGGTCGTACGAGCGCTTGCCCCCGCTGCAGCGCCGCACCGATCTCGCAAACGCGCCTATTCAATGCGTCGACATCGTCCGGTAGCGGCGTCCTGTGACGCCCAGCCACCTGGAGATAGTCGTCGATCGCGTGAAAGAGGGAGAACGTTCCTTCAAACGGCGGGCCCGCGTGGTATCGCTGCATGGCTTGCACGACTCGCTTCAGCACGTCCGGTCGAGTCATCTCTTCACGAGAGAGTCGTCGGCCCTGGAGAAATCGGGTCACCGTGATGCCCTGCTCAGGCAGGAAGTGGACGACCTCGGGTGCGACACCGGTGCGGCTGGCGGCCACGGCGCACCGGTATTCCCTGATGCGGTCAACGCCCAGCAGCTCGACCCCCTTGGCCCAGAGACGGACAACGAAGGCTTCGCCGTCAATGTCCACACGGTAATTGAGGTTGGTGGTGCCTCCAGACAATGGAATGATCCTGACGGAAGAGGCTTTGTCCCACCCGGGGATGCGAGCAATGGCGTCTTCAATCGCGATGGTCATGATTTCCTTGCGTCTTCGCCCCGCGGAATTCGCGTCCTCTTCACAAACGACAGGGCGCGCGCACAGGAATCGAGGGGTCCTGTCCCGTAAAGCATTGAGCATTCCGAGAACGGTGTGGCAACCAAAGGAGGGAACGGAGCATGGGTGACAATGAACGTGAGGATCTATTCGCGCGTTTGAGATCTCGCGCGACCCGCAGAAGGTTCCTGAAGTACGGCCTCGGCGCTGCGGCCGCCGCGGCAGTCTCGCCCTGGCTCCAGGGTTTGCGTGAACTGGCGTTCGCCGGGCAGGCCCCATCTATGGCCAGCCAGATGTCCATGAACGACCTGATGGCGGCGGCTAAGAAGGAGGGGGCGCTCAACGTGATCGCGCTGCCCCCCGACTGGGCCAACTATGGCGAGATCATCGCCACGTTCACCAAGAAGTACGGTCTCAAGGTCAACAGCGCATCGCCCAACGCGAGCTCGGCCGAGGAATTGCAGGCCATCAAATCGCTGAAAGGGCAAATGCGGGCGCCGGACGTCGTGGATGTCGGCCCGGCGTTTGCGATCCAGGGCGCGCAAGAGAAATTGTTCACGCCCTACAAGAGCTCGAACTGGGCCACCATTCCGGATTCCATGAAGGATCCAAACGGCCTGTGGTACGGGGACTACTTCGGCGTCATCGCCCTTGGTGCCAACCGGGACGTCGTGAAGACCATGCCGCAGAGCTGGGCGGACCTCAAGAAGCCGGAGTACAAGGGGCAGGTCGCGCTCAATGGGGACCCGCGGCGGGCCGGCGCGGCATTCGCAGGTGTGTGGTCGGCGGCTCTGGCCAACGGCGGCTCGCTCGACAACATCCAACCCGGCATCGACTTCTTCGCCGAGTTGAAGAAGAGTGGCAACTTCATTCCGGTCGACGCCACACCGGCGACCGTGCAGAGCGGGCAGACGCCCATCACGGCAGACTGGGACTACCTGCAGATCGGCTACAATAAACAGTTCGCCGGGAAGATCAAGTGGGAGGTTGGACTCCCCAAAGACGGGATCTTCGGCAACTACTATTGTCAGGCGATCAGCGCCACGGCCCCTCATCCCTACGCCGCGCGCCTGTGGCAGGAGTTCCTGTATTCGGACGAAGGGCAGATCCTTTGGCTCAAGGGTTTCGCCCACCCCGCGCGCTTCAACGACCTGGCGAAGCGCGGCGTCGTGCCGCAGGACCTGATGGCGAAACTGCCACCGGCGGAGCCGTACCAGCAGGTGAAGTTCCCCACGGTCGCACAGAACGACAAGGCGAAGAAACTCATCGCCGACCAATGGGGATCGAAGGTGACGGGGAAGTAGAGCGCAAGAGCCGCGCCCCGGTGTAGCGGTGGTCAGAGCGCACCAGGCGTCGGAGTATCCCGCGGGAGGTCTGCGGCGGCGCAGGCCTCACCGGGGAACGGCGGTGCTCGTCATCGCGCCGTTCTTCCTCTATACGCTGGCCTTCCTGCTGCTGCCCTCGGCGTCGGTACTCGTGGGCGCGTTTCAAAACCAGGAGGGTGCTTTTACCCTGGCCAATCTCGCGGCCGTGCTCGATCCACAATACCTGCAGGCGTACATCAATAGCCTCCAGATCAGCGCCGCGACGG
>JBOGSE010000111.1:0-1436 GCA_050694895.1 bacterium
GGGTGATCGGCGTCGATATGACCGATGAGATGCTGGCGCTGGCCAGGCGTAATACGCCGCTGGTGGCGGCCAACCTCGGCTATGCGGCCCCTAACACCGAGTTTCGGAAGGGGCACGCCGAGGCCCTACCGGCCGCGGACGGCTCCGTGGACCTCGTCATCTCGAACTGTGTGATCAACCTGGCGCCGGACAAGGCCAAGGTCTTCCGCGAGATGTACCGCGTGATCCGTCCGGGAGGGCGCTTCGCGATCTCGGACATCGTGGCCGATCAGCGGGTGCCGAACTACCTGGTCCATGACACCCGGAAGTGGGGCGACTGTCTCTCGGGCGCGCTGCATTCGGCCGATTATCTAGGAGGCCTGGTGGACGCCGGGTTCCTGGGGGTGCACCAGATCAAGTTCTCCCCATGGCGGGTCATTGACGGCATTCATTTCTTCTCTCTGACGCTCGCCGGCTGCAAGCTGTCCGAGACCGCCGAGCTCCATGGGGCGCGGTACGCCACGCTGCTGGGGCCGTTCAGCCGGGCCGTGGACGAGCTCGGAAATGTATACCGCCGCGGGGTGCCGCAGGCGATGTCTGCGCGCGGGGCCCAATTGCTAAAAACGCCGCCGTTTGAGCGGCTGCTCCTCCTGTCCGAGACGCCCGTCTCACTGGCCGTCACCGATGAGCGACTGATCTCGATTCCCCCGGCGGCGGCGGCGTGCGTCTGGAAGGGCGACTTCGCCATTTTTACCGGTCCGTTCGTGGAGGCGGACGACGACGATCACCATACCTACCAGCGAGGCATGCCACTGGAGATTTGCTCGAAAACCGTGGACGTGCTGGGATCCGGGCCATACACCCCGCATTTCGCCGTCATCAATCGGGCCGGCGAGGCCGTCGCGGGCATAGCCGTCGCCTGCGGGCCCGGCCGGAGTTGCTGCTGATGGCGCTCAAAGCGGAGCTCACCGAGCGGGAATGCGCCAATGTCCTGCGGGCCCTGGCGGACGAGACGCGGCTGCGGATCCTAGAGTCCCTGCTCGTGCGCGAGAAGTGCGTAAACGATCTGGTCGAGGCGATCGGCAAGCAGCAACCGCACGTGTCCCACCATCTGCGGATTCTGCGCGAGGCCGGCTTGATCGAAGGCATCCGCGAGGGCCAGCGGGTCTGCTACCGGATAGCTCCCGGCCTGCAATCGCGGCTCAAGACCCTCCGGTACGAGGCCATTGACCTGGGGTGCTGCCGGATCAGCTTTCCGGTGGACTTCCTGGCGGCGCGCGTGCGGTCGGGCGAGGACCTTGGCAGGGGGAGGCTGGAATGAGCCACCCTGAGATCGGCCGGGTTTACCCGCAAGGAGAGATTATGAAGCGGATTCTGGTTGTCGCGGCCTTGGCCGTACCTACCGTCGGCCTTTTCGGGTTCCCAGCCTGGGCCGATAAGAGTGGCAAACTGGTCGT
>JBOGSE010000112.1:0-3409 GCA_050694895.1 bacterium
GATGAAAGCACCGACTGCCCGCTGTCTTCCGCCATCACGGCGTGAAATCGCGGAAACCTTTCGTACGGAACACCTCCGCCGTGCTTGAAGCGCTCGACGATCTCATCCTCCACACCACCCAGGAGCCCGATGTATTGCGCAAACACTGCCATGTTGTCGGCGGCAGTCGCGCGGGTCAGGAACGCGGCGTGCTCTGCCGGCAGTACGTATCGGGTGCTGGTCGGATCGACGTCGACCACCCCTGCGGTGACCATCGCCCCCAGCCATTCACGCACGTACCGCTCGTTCAGGCCCGCCCTTTTCGCGATCTCGTCGACGGTTGACGGCGGCAGCCCACTTATGGCGTCAAAGAGACCGGTGCGGTGGCCGATGGAGGCCATCAAACAGAGCGCGCCATCGTTGAGCGCCGCCAGGAATTGCCCGGCGAACGCGTCGGCTTTGGCTGCATCGAACGCAGGCGTTTTCGTCGTGGCAGACATGGCCCTTGCCCCTTGGAGGATGTGGCGTCGGCTACTTCTCCACCCACACGATATCATTGGGATTGAAGGGCGGCGAGCTGAACAGCAGGAACACCACGGGCTCCGATCCGATCGCGTCGAGTTTGTGCGCGTAATCCTTGCCGGCCGGAATAACGACGAGATCGCCCGGCCCCACTTCCGCGGTCACCGTCCCGATCTGTCCCTTGGCCCGGCCCTTTACGATGTACAGGAAGTGATTCTCCATGGGATGGTAGTGCTTCTTCACCGACGTCAGGCTGAAGAGCTCAACGCCGCCGGTCTTGCCCTCGGCCAGCACCGAAAAGCTGAACCCTCCGACCTTCTGGGTGAGGCCTTTGCTGAGCGCATCCTCGACCTTGATGACCGCGGGTTTCAAGGACATCTTCGCTGCCTGGGCGGCGAACGGCGGCGCCGCCAGGGCCATCCCGATCAACACACCCACGACGAGCCAGATCGCGTTCTTCCGGGTGCTCATCTCAGTCCCCCCTGGTCGTTTGCCACGACCGTATCAGGAGGCGCTTCCGGCAAGCTTCCCCGGGGCTTCCTCACTGGGGCCGGGGCGGCGTCGTCACTCAGCGTCTGGGAGAATGGTGAGGCCCGGCCTGTGCGTCTCCGGTCAGCAGGCCGGCCGTCCGGTGCGCGTCGGGTCCGGCACTCAGACGGCGAAAGGTCACCTCCGCGCCGCTGAGCAAATCGCGCGCCTCTTCACAGTCGTTGGCCCGGTTCCGTCGGCGCAGCGCCTCTGCCAGGTCCACCGCCGTCAGCGCCGCGTCGTAAGGCTGGCCCATGGCCTCAAACAGCCTCATCGCTTCGCGCAGCGACGCGACGGCGTCGTCGGCCTTTCCCTCATGGGAGAGGACGAGACCCCCGATCTGCGCCGCCATCGCGGTCCATCCGCGGCTGCCGTACTGTCTTGCGGCTTCCTGCAGGCGATAGCCATATGTCGCCGCCTCGGGCAAGCTCCCCTCGGCCAGGTGATGCCGCACTGCCACCGGATAGAGCAGCGCGTTGCAGGTCACGCACGCGCCGTGGCGCTCCAGCGTCCGGAGCCCCTGCTCCAGGAAGTGACGCGCGCCCTCCCGCTCTCCGGCGACCAGACGATTGTGCGCCAAGCAGGCGAAGAGACGCACCTGGCAGTGCGCGCGCATCGTCGAGCGTTCGGCAACCCGCACGCCGCGCTCCAGCATCTCCATCGCTTCGTCGGTCTGGCCCATCGCCGTGAGGACGGCGCCCAGGCGCTGGCAGGCCAGCGCTTCTCCCGACGCCGCGGCGATCTGGTGGTAGCGTTCTACACTTGCTCGCAGCGTCTCTACCGCCCGCGTCCAATCACCCTGCTGGAAGTCCAGCGCGCCTAAGAAGCACTCGCACAGCGCAATGGCCCGCGGGGCACCCATTTTCTCTGCCACGTGCTGCGTCTGTGCGACCTCGCTGCGGACCGTCTGGGTTGGGTTATCACCATACAGGTGATATTCCCAGAGTCACAAGTGGACGTCGAAGGCGCCGGCGACGTCGAGTGCGCCGCCGACCAATGCCGATCGCTTTTCTACATAGGCGAGACCCCGCTGCCATTCCCCCAGCGAGTGGCATGAGAGCGCGAGCATCTCGTAACCCTGCGCGACCAGCGTGGGGATTTCGGCGTCCTCGGCGAGAGTGAGGGCCTGCTGCGCGAGCGCAAACGCCTCATCAAACTGCTCGCGGTGCCAGGCGATCTGACTGAGATGGTAGTGCACCCGTGAAGACTCCGCGGCATCCGGCAGCTCGGCCAGGTCATCGAGGGCCGCGCTCAAGTAGGCGAACCCTCGGTCCGAGTCCCCGGCGGTGATGCAGACCGCGGCGGCAGACCGCCTGATTCGGGCGCGCGTTACCGGATCGTCGGCGTGCACGAGCGCCCGGTCGTAGGCGTCGAGGCTGGCCGGAGCGTCGGCGAGGATCTGATGGAGGCTGCCGAGGCGCTGGTAGAGTTCGGCCAGACGTTCGCGGTCGGGGCCCGGTGAAGACTGCAGTGCGTCGATCGCCCGGCCAAAGTGCTCGATCGCCTGGTCGATCGCAAAGACGGCGCGGGCCCGATCTCCGGCGTTGATCAGCGATCCGACCGCGGCCTCAGGTCTGTCGCTGTGGTACCAGTGGTGCGCGAGCACTTCCGGGGCCTGGTCGCCCTGTGTCTCCAACGCGCTGGCCGCGAGGCGGTGCAGGTACGCACGGCGGTGGCGGGAGGTCACAGTGTAGAGGCCCTCGCGCAAGAGCGCGTGCCTGAAGCGGTAGCCTGCCTCGGTCTCCTCCAGGATGCCGGCGGCAATCGCCGCGTCGAGCGCGTCGAGCAGTTTGAGTTCGGGCTCTGCCGTCATCGCCGCCAGCAACTTGAACGAGAACGCCCGCCCGGCGACGGACGCCGCCGAGAGCACGGCGCGCGCTCCTTCGCCCAGCCGTGCCTGCCGGTGCGCGAGCAGACTGGTCAGATCGCGCGAGGGGGAGGGACGGGCGCCGGGGCGCAGGCGCCACCGGTCCTCCGCGACCGCGATGGCGCCCTCCTGCTGCATCGTGCGCAGGACCTCCTGCGTATACAGGGGGTTGCCCTCGGTCATCTCGTACACGGCCTGGACGAGATCACGGTCCACGGGGCGGCCGCCGAGGGCGCCGCTCGCCAGCGCGGCCAGGTCACCCGGCGCCAGCGGCCGCAGCGGTATGCGAGAGGCGGATCGCGCCAGCAGCAGCTCCGCCATCACACCTGACAGCGGGTGCTCGGCACTGACTTCGTCGTCCCGATAGGTGGCCAGGATCAGGAGCGGAATCTCGCTCGCGCGCCGCATGAGATAGTGCAGCAATTGCAGCGTCGGTTCGTCCGCGGCGTGCACGTCTTCGATCAGAAGCACGCACGGCGCGGTGGCGCTTACATCCCGCAGCAGAGTGAAGAC
>JBOGSE010000113.1:0-3937 GCA_050694895.1 bacterium
CACCCGCAGGCGCGGCGCCGGCGCGGCTGCGAGCGCGCTGCACCTCCATCTCGCGACGGAATCCATCTTCATCGATGGCGAGGTTCGATTCGGCCGCGACGTCACGCGTCATCTCGATCGGAAACCCATAGGTATCGTAGAGCCTGAAGACTTCATCCCCAGGAATCGTCGCAAGGCCCCGCGCCCGCACACCGGCGATCACTTCGCTCAGGCGGTCGAGGCCCATGGTGAGGGTCTGAGCGAAGCGCGCCTCCTCGGCTTCGATGACCTTGAGAATGAAGTCCCGACGCCGTTCCAGATCCGGATTCTCCTCCCGCATGAGCGCGACGACGGCGGCGCCGATCTCGGGCGCAAACGCCCCCGCAAAACCCGCGCGCCTGCCAAAACGAATCGCGCGCCGCAGAATCATCCGCAGCACGTAGGCGCGCCCTTCGTTACCGGGCGTGACGCCATCGGCAATGAGGAAGACCGCTGCCCGGCCGTGATCGGCGATCACCCGGTAGGGCACGAGGGCCGCCTTGCGCTGCTGCTCGGTGTGATGCAACAGCGACTGAATCCGGTCGAGGATGGGCGCGAACAGATCGGTGTCGTAGACCGTGGGCACCTGCTGCACGACGGACGCCATCCGCTCGAGCCCCATGCCGGTGTCCACGCCAGGCGACGGCAGCGGGATCCGGGTGCCGTCGGCGTCCTGATCGAACTGCATGAACACGAGGTTCCAGATCTCCAGCCACCGCGCGCAGTCGTTATCGAGCGCAACGCTGCAGGCCGGGCGACCGCAGGTGCAGAATGCAGGCCCCCAGTCATAGTGCAGTTCCGAGTTCGGCCCGCATGGGCCGGTGGGGCCCATCGCCCAGAAGTTGGTCTTCTCCCCCATCCGAAGAATGCGCTCTTCGGGCAGGCCCAACGCTCGCCAGTGCCCGTACGACTCTTCGTCGTCGTTGAGCACGGTGACGATCAACCGGTCCGGGGCAATCGCCAGATCGCGCGTCACGAACTCCCAGGCCCAGGGGATGGCTTCGCGCTTGAAGTAGTCGCCGAAACTGAAGTTGCCTAACATGTAGAAGAACGTGTGGTGGCGCGGGCTGGGACCGACCGTCTCCAAATCGTTGTGCTTGCCGCTGACACGCATGCAGCGCTGGAGGGTCGCGGCGCGGAGGTACGATCGGCGCTCGCGTCCCAGGAACACATCTTTGAACTGCACCATGCCGGAGTTGGTGAACAGCAGCGTCGGATCCCCCGCGGGCACCAGGGACGAGCTGGGCACGATGGTGTGGCCCCGCGCTTCGAAAAACTTGAGGAAGCGGCGGGCGATCGCAAGGCTGCTCGTGCCCTGCGCGGTGCTGTGGTCCGTCACTCTGCGGCTGATGGCGCCTTCACCTCGGCAAGCAGCGTCTGCGCCTCCGCCAGCGCATCGGCGAACGCGGCCGCGGCCCGATCGACCTGCTCGTCGGTCGCGATCAGAGGTGGGGCGAAGCGCAGAACTTCCCGCTTGTTGGTCGAGTAAAACGCGAGCACCCGCCGTTGCAGCATTCCGGCCATCACGAGAAACGCGACGTCGGCCTCGGCGAACTCGACGCCCACCAGGCACCCGCGCCCGCGCACGTCCGTGACCAACCCCGGGGCCCCGCGCGCGCCACGCCGAAGCCCCTCGATCAGCCGGTCGCCGATCGCGGTGGCCCGGGGCAGCAGGCCCTCGTCGCGAATCACGCGGATCGTCGCGGCGGCGGCGGCCCAGCCCAGGCGGTTGCCGAAGGTCGTCGTGTGGATGAGTGGATCACTGATGAACCGTTCCCACAGGCGCGGCCGGGCAACCGTCGCCCCCACGGGCGCGACGCCTCCGCCCAGGCCTTTGGCGGCGGTCAGAATGTCGGGGACGACGCCTTCCCATTCGCACGCCCACATCTTTCCCGTGCGGCCCATCCCCGTCTGCACCTCATCGAGCATGAGCAGGACGCCCGTCCGGTCGCAGATGGCGCGCACCGCCCGCAGATAGCCGTCGGGCGGAACCACAACGCCGGCCTCTCCCTGAATCGGCTCCAGGATGACGGCCGCCGTCTCCGGCCTGATCGCCGCCGCGACGGCGTCGGCGTCGCCAAACGGCACATGCACGATGCCGGGGACCAGTGGCTCGAATGGCGCACGATACATGTCTCTGCCCGAGATCGACAGCGCGCCGAGCGTCTTGCCGTGGAACGCGCCGGCCGTCGCGATGATCCCGGGACGGCCGGTCGCCAGGCGGGCCAGCTTGATGGCGGCCTCGTTGGCCTCCGCACCACTGTTGCTGAGGAACACGTACTGCAGATCGCCGGGCGTCACCTCGGCCAGCAGGGCCGCCAGGTCGCCCATAGGCTCGTTGGCCATCATGCGCACAGACAGCGGCATGCGGTCGAGTTCCCGCCGGGCCGCTTCGACCACCTTTGGATGGCGGTGTCCGAGGATGAACACCGACGGGCCGCCGGCAAAGTCGAGATAGTCCCGACCGTACGCATCGCGGATGATTGCGCCCTCGGCCTCGACCTCCAGCGTCTCCAGGGTGGCGAACTTGAACAGGCGGACCCAGGCGGGGTTCAGGTGATCTATGTACTGCTGGAAGACGTGCAGAACGCGGTCTTCAATCTCGCGGCTCATACGGCGTCCTCCCGAGCCTCGGTCCCGGCCGGCTGCAGATTCTCAAGCGCGGTTTGCGCGCGCCTGACGATCTCCCGCGTCTCCTTGTACTTGATGCGCGCCAGGGCTTCGCCCGTGGTCACCCACTCCGCGGCGATGAACCCCTCCTCCCGCTGCGGCTGCGCCTGCTCGCCTCCCAGAAATTCGAGGAGAAAGTAGTGAACCGTTTTGTCGTAGAACGTGTCCTCGGTCTTCCAGAAGAATGAGTAGCGCTCCTGGCCAAGGTCAGTGCGGACCCGCACGTTGCTCAACCCGGTCTCCTCGCGGACCTCGCGCAGCGCCACACTCTCGGGCGTTTCGCCGTGCTCGATCGTCCCTTTGGGCAGCATCCACTTCCCGCCCTCGTGCTGGAGCACGAGCAGCTCGACCTCGCCGGAGGAGCCGCTGCGCCGGAACACGACACCGCCGGCGCTGCGAGCGCGCTTCACCGGCTTTCGCCGTCTGGTTGGTGTGCCCACGTGTGTGTCCTCATCGACACGGACAAGTTCAGAGCCCGGGAGCAGGCCCGGGCTCTGGCAGCCTTCCGCGCGCGGCCGCGTCGCGCCCTTACACGGCCTACATACGCACGCCACGTCCCACCGCGGCGCGGGGCATCTTTAGCGCCGGCGCCTCTTTGCACTTCGCGCGATCTTGCGCCGACGCTTCTGGCCCGGGGTCTCGTAGTGCTCGTGACGCTTTGCTTCGGACAGTATACCCGACCGCTTGACCTGGCGCTTGAAACGCCGCAGCGCCGAATCGAGGCTCTCGTCTTTCCCTACACGAATCTCGGCCATTGCCCCTCCACCCCCTCCCGCTTCCGGGCGAGGCACTCGGACGACCGGGATGCGGCCGGCCCGATGCGTAAGGTTGCTCATGAAGACAACGAGCAGGCTCCTCCGCCCGCTGTTGAGGAACCCGCCGCCCAATGACCGCGCGGGCTGGATTCCAGACCGCCCGCATCTGTGCTCTGGCAGGCTTAACGACGAGCCGATTATACACTAGCGGAAAACAGGGTGTCAAAAGCATATGCGGAGCACATTTGCCGTTACACTTAAGTGAGAGACCGGTGCGCTGGAACGGCTCCAGGAGGACAGGGCATGGCTGAGGTCGTCATCTTGAGCGCGATCCGGACGCCGATCGGGCGATTCATGGGTGGGTTGACAGGCCTCCCGGCTCCGCGGCTGGGCAGCCGCGTGATCGCCGAAGCGATCCGCCGTGCGGGCGTGGAACCGCAGAACATCAGCGAGGTCATCATGGGGAATGTGCTTTCGGCCGGACTCGGACAGGC
>JBOGSE010000114.1:0-8936 GCA_050694895.1 bacterium
ACGAGCGCATCGTGCCGGCGCAGGAGGTCCGCCACGCGGCCGTAGTCTACACCACCGACCATCGCGGGATGCTCTTTGATCGCCAGACGGTGCGTGATGGGAACCGTCCGCGCCAGGTAGTCTAACAGCGCGTACTGGTCGAGGTACTCGGGGGCCCGGATCGTCAGGGCCACATCGGCGGCCACGTGGAGCGGATAGTAGACGAAGCGGCCGGCGGCCTCCAGGTCCCGATAGTGGCGCCGGAGACGCCGTTCGGTGAGGGCGCTACGCACGTGCCGGACGGCCTGGGTCCTAAGGTAACTGAACTCCTCCCGCTGCGCCAGGACGTGCTTTTCGACGCTCTTCTGAAAGAATCGGCGGACATTGTAGGGGCTGAGCACCTTCCGCCACGGGCTGCGGTAGTGATGCGTGTCCTTGGACGGAATGACGATCCGCCGCTCGCGGACGGTCTCGTCGAGATACGTTCGCACCTCTGGTGTGATGGAACGCCGGCCGACTCCCTCGATCGAGAGCGCGGAGAGCGTGTTGCGGACGAAGAGCACGCGTCCCCGGTAAAACGACGGCTCGACGTGGACGACGTCAAGTCCGCGGCGGCGGGCGACGTAGAACGCCGCCAGCACGGCGAGGAATCCGCCGAGTTCCTGGACCACCTGCAGCGGGCCCAGCCGCGTCGCCAGCGCCTCCAGCGCATCATCGATGGCGAGCGTGGAGCGGGCCAGCTTCCGCAGCAGGTAGCCGGTATCTGTGATCTCGTACGCGGCCTTCTCGTGACTGATGAGGGGGCTGACGTTTCCCATCCCGTAGCGTTGGGCCAGAACCGCGACATCGTCGGGCGTCATGCTCGCCGCTCGATCCCCACTTGGGCCGAACATGTCGATGGCCTCAAACCCTTCGTCGCGGAGAAGAGCCAGGCTCGGCTGATGGAAGGAGAGGAACGCCGCCTGATACCCGCGCCCGCGGAGGTGGCGGGCGACAGACAGATAGAACCGCGCCTGGTTCCCGGCCAAAGGCACGAAGACGAGAGCCGTCATCTCGCCTCCCAGACCACCATGACGGGATCGTTCTTCGGGGACGGGGCGTGCCCGAGGCGTCGAAGATCCATGATGCGCAGCAGCCCTTCCCTCTCCAGCGCGTGCAGTATCTCCACCAGGCGGTCCTGATAGTCCTGACGGAGGATGTACAGACGGTTGGCCGCAAAGCGCAGCGACCAGCGGTGGAGCAGGTCGGTGCCGGTTTCGATGTGAATCGCCCGCCTCACACCGGATCGGACCAGGTTTTCGATCACGGGCCGAAGCTCGTACTTGAGCTGCTCGAGAACATAATACGTGAATACCACTTTCCCGCGGAGCCGGCTGAAGCCGGCATCGGTGGCAACTCCGAGGTCGAGCGTCTCGAACGCGACGCCGGTCACTCCGAAGTGCCGGGCTGTCTCCCGAGCCACGGTGAGGGCGTTCTCCGACACATCGAATCCCAGGAGGCGCTTCCACCGGCCCGACAGCCGGAGCGCAAAGAGATTGACGCCCGCACCGCATCCCAACTCGACCAGGTCCTCCTCTCCCTCGGCCCAGCGCTCGAGGACCGCGAGCAGCAGCCGGTTCCTGTATCTGTAGTAGTCCCTAGTATCGATTCGCACAACCCGTCCGTTCACAGTGGCGAGGAGTGTCTTTCGGAGTCTCCTGTCACGCGCGGGTTCGACGTAGTCCGCGAGACTGGCCGCGCCGAGCCAGGGCTTTTGGACAAGAGCGTGCCGCCATACGCCATGCTCATAGTCGTCGGTGACCTGGCTTCGCGAACGACGGACGCCTCGGGACAGGAGAGCGGCGGCGTCGCGCACGATCTCGCGGAGCAGAGAGACCCACTCTTCTGCCACAGAGAGCCGGCGGCCAGCCGGATCGTCGGGCCCCGCGCGGCCCCGCCAGCGCTCGTCGTCAGGCCCGATTGACCGCTCCGCCCGTGCCTCGCTCATATTCTCGATCACGAGGCCGTCACGACTCGACGCTGCCATTCGGGCGCGTCGCGGGGAACCAGATGGCGGAACCGCTCCGACCAGCGGTCCGGCAGGGTGAATGCAAAGGGCGTGACATACGCGTAGTGCAAGACGCGTCGCGGCCGGGTCGCTTTGCGGCTGCCGAAGTGGAAGCATCGGTCCCCGTCAAAGACGAGCGCGCTTCCCGCCGGACCCGTCAGCGCGTGCACGTCGCGAGTTCCGCCGGCAGACCGGGCTATCACCTCGTCGTCGACTCTCCGGCTTCCACCGGCCTTGCGATACCCGAGCGCATCCGCGATATGCTCCGATCGCCGCGCGGCCAGGAGCGTCAGCGGTCCGTTGTCCTCTGTCACGTCCTGAAGGTAGACGAACACTTGAAGCGATCTCACGTCCTGCCCGTCGAGATGGTAGTATTGCGAGCTCCCCTGCACCAGCCGGTGGTTGGGCGAGTACATCAGTTGGAGGGCGTGCAGGATGGGCACGACACCGAGGTACTCCGCGAATGGCTTGATCATCGCGGGATGGGTGGCCAGCCTGGCGATCGCCGAGCCCGCTTTCGGCTCATAGGGGATGTGCGTGAAGGGGGCGTCTGGTGGCATCACGCGCGTGAGCGCATCCAGGTCCGTGGCGTCGAAGATCGCGTTCGCCTCGGCGATGGCCTCTCGCAGCGGCGCGAATGAGGGAGGCCGCCAGAGGACAAATCCCTCTTCCTCCGGGATCGTCAACGTCTGCTCCGTCGCTCCAATCTCGCGGGCGAGGCGCTGCAGCCGCCGGTACGACCTCAGGTGGACGGCTTTGAAGATCGCATTGAAGAAGCGGCGTCCCTTGAGCGTCCGCTGACGCGCGTAGCGTTTGTGGTCCACGACCAGCAGACCTAGTTCCCTGATGTCAGCCGCAAGGCCCACCTAAGCCCCTCCGTCTCTGCGCGGGGCGGCGCGCGCACGCATTACTTCCGAATCGAGAAGATCGCCGCGCAGTAACTCTCCACGTTCTTCCCGCTCTCTCGGCTTCCTCGAGCCAAGAATGAGGATAGTATGAGACCGCGACGGCCACAATGCCTCCCCGCCGCGTCACTCGAACAATCTCACGGACGGCGGCCTCAGGCATCTCACCATATGAAAGAACCCATCCCAAAATCACGATGTCCCAGGCGTCATTTGAGTGGAGCGCCATCGCCGAGTCAGGGGGGCCTCGAAGCATCCCTTGACTAGTGAACAAATGTTCACGTACCCTTCAACTAGTGTCCAATAGGGATTCGCGTCTGAGCCTCACAATCCAGCCCGCGTCTATCTGGTGGCACATTAGGGACAAATTCACACAGAGAAAGAGCAGGACAGGCCTTCTCGTCTCTCGACGAGAGTATGACGCCCGAGAGGGCACATTTTACCGCTCTCGCCGAGCGGTGGCGTAATGTAGGTGAGTGGTTCCTTAGGCTCGCACACGTCCGGGATCCGGGTGAGACGCCGCCATCGGTCTTCGTCAAAGAATGCCAGCATCAATTTGAGCTATTCAAAAACGTGCCGTACTCACGCCTACAGCTTCTTTGTGCCAATGGAGGAATTGGATGAATCCTGGAAAGAGCCAACGAGTAAGGACGGCCGCACCGATCCAAACAGCATGCGAATCGTAGCGGTCATCCAGGCCCGAATGGGCTCCTCCCGCTTCCCGGGCAAGGTCCTGTTGGATCTGCACGGAAAGCCGCTCCTATACCGGATCTCCGAACAGGTGCGCGCTTCTGTGCATCGACCCGAGATCGTGTTGACCGCGAGCCTGGACCCGCGCGACGAGGCGCTGCAAGACTTTGCGCGCGCTCAAGGCTGGGCTTGTTATCGCGGCGCCGCCGACGATATCGTCGGTCGATTGCATGGCGCCGCTGCGGCGCTTGAGCGCGCCGACGCCATCGTACGCATCTGGGGCGACTGCCCCTTTGTCTGCCCGGACGTCATCGACGCGATGCTCGAAGTGTTCGTCGCCGACGGGCTCGACTATTGCACGAACGCGCAGCCGTCCAACAGAACCTACCCTCCCGGTCTGGACGTGGAGATCTACCGATACGATTGGCTGGCGCGGCTCGCGGGCGCGGAGAACGACCCGTTCCTCCGCGAATTTCCGATGGAGTACGTCATGGCCAACCCCAATCGCGTGCGCAGCCGCGTATTCCACAGCCAAGAAGACCACTCGCACATTCAGCTCACCGTCGACTATCCCGAGGACCTTGCCGCCGCCAACGAGCTCTACGAAGTCCTCTACCAGCCTGGCCAGGCGTTTACCTTCGCGCGCTTGCTGGGGGCGCTGCGGGCGCAGCCGCGCCTGCTTCAGCGCTTCTCCAAGGCCGCGCGAAACGAGGAGTACCTGCGCAAGCGTCAGCAGCAGGCGGGCACGCAGGGCCGATGAGTTCACCAGCGAGCTTTTTGCGCGGCAACCTCATCTACTTGCGCAGCCTCGCCGCGGAGGACTTCGGCGGCCCGATGGTGCGGTGGTTGAGCGACCGGGAGGTCACGCGGCATCTCTTCCGCGGCACCTTCCCCCCCAGCGTCGAAGAGCTCAAGGAGGAGTTCCGCAGCCAGGCGGGAACCCGCACCGACATCCAACTCGCCGTGATGGAGACCCAGACCGACGCGTACATCGGCGTGGCCGGCTTGCACAGCATCAACTGGATTTCGCGCCACGCCGAGTTTCGCGTATTGCTTGGCGAGAAGGATGCCTGGGGCAAGGGCTACGGCACCGAAGTGGCGCAGCTTCTGGTCGCGTACGGGATCAAGGTGCTCAATCTCAACAAGATCTGGCTTGGCGTCAATGCCTCCAACACGCGGGCCGTGGAATCTTACCGAAAGACCGGGTTCGTCGAAGAGGGCATCCTGCGACAGGAGATTTTCAGGAACGGCAAATACCACCCGGTGGTGCGCATGAGCATTCTTCAGCCCGAGTACGAAAGCCTAAGCCAGCAATGGCCGATCGCCAAGCTGCTCAAAGACCAGCTTCCCGAGTAGCCGTCGTAGGCTGCGGTCGAATCGGCAGCCTGTGGGACGAAGATGCTCCCCTTCCCGCTGCCAAGCCCCTCACGCACGCTGCAGCCTACCAGTCCCACGCGCAGGCGCGCCTGGTGGCGCTTTGCGACTCGGAGCCGGCGCGCCTGGTCACTGCGGCGCGTAAACGCGGAGTGCCGGCAGCCTTCAAGGCGCTCGACGAGCTGCTGGCGGCGGGCGCACCGGACATCGTGAGCCTATGCACGCCGGCCGTCGGTCGCCTGGAGGCGATCCGGAAAATCGCCGATGCGGGCTGCGCAGTGATCTTCTGCGAGAAGCCGGTAGCCGCCAGCCTGTCGGAGGCGTGCGAGATCCGTTCCTTTCTCGCCGCACGGGCAACCCGCTTCGTGGTCAATTACCAGCGCCGCTGGGATTCCATCCTGCGTGCCGTAAAGACCATCATAGGGTCAGGCGAACTGGGAGAAATCAAGAAGGCGGCAGGCCTGTATGGAAACGGGCTCGCGAACAATGGCTCGCATCTGGTGGACCTGGCCAACCTTCTTTTCGGCGCGCCGCGCTCTGCGCAGGCGCTCGGCACGACGGCCGATGACCGGCTCGATCAGGACGCCACGCTCGATGCGCGCATTACCTATCTCGCAGGGCAGCGCGACTTCCCCCTATACCTGATGGGCACGGATCATCGCGCCTATACCGTCTTCGAGCTGGACATTCACTTCGCTGAGGGGCGCATCCTGATTTCCGACCGCGCCCAGCAGGTGGACATTTTCCGCGCGCGGCGGGACAGCGTCTTTCCCGGCTACCGGGTCCTGACCAGGGACGACAGCCGCCGCTCCGATGCCGCCATGGCGTTGAGCCAGGCGGTTGACGAAGTGGTGGGCCTTCACCAGCAAGGGCTCGGACACGTGACTTGCGGAATCGACGAAGCCGTTTCCGTGCTCGCCGTGGTGGAAGCAGCGCGACGCTCATTGCGCAATGGAGGCCGCGAAGTGCTCCTGGAAGAACCGTGTCGGTGAGAAAACTCGCGCTGCTCGGGGGCGAGCCGGTGCGCACGCGTCCCTTTCCAGGCCGGCAAACCATCCGCGAGGAGGAAAAGAAGGCGGTGCTCGAGGTCCTCGAATCGGGCAACCTCTCGGCGTTCTTCGGCAGCCCAGGCGAGCTCTTTCTCGGCGGCCCGAAAGTCCGCGAACTCGAAGCGAAGTGGGCGCGGCGTTACGGGTTCAAGCACGCGATCTCGCTGAACTCCTGGACGAGTGGCCTGATGACGGCCGTGGGCGCGGTCGGCATCGGCCCCGGCGACGAAGTGATATGTACGCCGTATACGATGTCGGCGTCGGCCACCTCGGTCCTGTTCTATGGCGGCATCCCGATATTTGCCGACGTCGAGCCGCGGTCCTATTGCCTCGATCCGCAAGCCGTGGAAAAAGCAGTCACGGCGCGCACCCGGGCGATCATCGTAGTGCATCTGTTCGGGCACCCGGCGAATATGGATGCGGTCTTGCGCATCGCCGCCAGACACGGTCTCAAGGTCATCGAGGACGCAGCTCATGCGCCCGGCGCAACCTATCACGGTCGTCCGGTCGGCGCACTCGGTGACCTTGGCGGCTTCAGTCTCAACTACCACAAGCACATCCACACCGGCGAAGGCGGGGTGCTGGTCACGCAGAACGACGAGCTGGCGCAGCGCTGCCAGCTGATCCGCAACCACGGCGAAAACATCGTCGAGGCGCTGGGCGTGAAGGATATCGGCAACCTGATCGGCGCGAACTACCGCCTCACCGAGATCCAGGCGGCCATCGGCGCGGTCCAGCTCGATCGCCTGGATTCCTATCTTGCCCATCGCAACCGCCTTGCCGCGTTCCTCGGGGAGCGCCTGGCGAAGATTCCGGGGCTCACGCCGCCGCAGGTCGAGCCCGGGTGCACGCATTCGTTCTATGTTTACGCGGCGCGCTACGATGAAGAGACCGTGGGCGTGCCTCGATCCGCCTTCGTCGAGGCGGTCAAACGCGAGCTTCCGCCAGCGGCGTCCTGGGAGCAGCTGCCGTTCACGGAAGGCTACGTCAAGCCACTCTACCTCAGCCCGGTCTATCAGCGAAAGATCGCCATCGGATCCGAAGGATTTCCGTTCAACTACCATCGGGGCGTCGATTACAACTACGCCAAGGGCCTGTGCCCGGTTGTCGAGCGTCTCTACGAGAAGGAGCTCCTGATCTGCCCGCTGGTCCGAGAGCCGCTTGCGGAACAAGACCTCATGGACTTCGTCAACGCCGTCGAAAAGGTCGTCGAGAATTCTGACGAGCTGAAACGCGGGCTGTGAGCAGGTCGCGCTGGGCCCTGATGGTGGTGCGACAACCCGGAACGGCCAATGCCTTTGCTCCCTTGCTGCGGTTCCTCACACCGCGCCTGGACTGCGATTGGGTGGTGCTGGCCTATCCGCCCGCGCGACACATCCTCGAGGACCAGGGTATCGCGGCGCTCGCAGTCGATTCGTTCGGTCAAGCCCTCCCCTCCCTCCAGGATCGCGGCGCCCCGCGTTTCACGCTCACGGGGACGTCGTTCGAGGCCCGCGACGACAGCCTGTATTGGAAGTGGTCCCATGATCAGCGCCGCCCCGCGCTGGCGTTCGTCGATCAATGGGTGAACTATGCCGAGCGCTTCCAGATCGACGCCCAAGGCGCCTTGCCGAGCCACGTGCTGGCGATCGACGAGATCGCGGCGAAGCGGCTCGGCGAGCTACCGGTCGCATCAAGCCGCATCGTGGTCACCGGCTCCCCGGCGTTCGATGACTTGCTGGCGCAGTTTGCGCGTCAGGCGCGTTCATCGCATCAATGCGCGGTGTTCGCGACGGAACCGATCACCGGTCCGGGCGGCGAGTCTGCGTATCGCGCCTTGCACGGCTTTACCGATGCCGATGCGCTGCGCGCTGTCCTTCACGCCTTGGCGCAGCATGCGAAGGCGAGCGGATCGCGCTGGCGCCTGCTCGTCAAGCCGCACCCCATCGACTCGAAAGCGCGCATCGAGCCCGTTCTTCGAACCGTACCCAACTCGTCGCAGGTCGAGGTGATGCTCACGGATGAGCAAAAGGCGCCGCTCCTCGGCGCTGCGGACGTCGTGTTCGGAACGCGCTCCATGTTCCTGTACGAAGCCGCGCTCCTCGGCCTGCCGGCGATCAGCGTGCAGCCTTTCAGGAAGACCTCGAGCGATCTTACCGACGAGCACGCCGGCATCGTGGTGATCACCGATCCGGCGCAGCTCGCAGGAGCGATACCGGCCGCCTTGAAGGCCCCGCGGTTGGCCTCACGGCAAACCGCGGTCTCCTGCAGCAGGTTCTTGGAGCTCTTGCGGCCCCTGGTCGAGGATGGGGATGGATAAACCCCGCATTGCGCTCATCGTGGATCACCCCCTGCGCGATCTCGGCGGCCTGTGCCTGGTCGCCTGGGAGCTTGCACGTTCGGGAGCCGAGGCCTATCTCGTTCCATTCAACTGGCAGACGCGCGAGGTGCTTGCACTCGCTCCGGATCTCGTGGTGCTCAACTACCTGCGTCCCAATAATGAGAGCTTCGTCGATGCGCTGATCGCCGCGAACATCGGCTACACCATGCTCGACACCGAAGGCGGCTTTTACGGCGACCTGGCGAAGTACGGCCAGGTGATGAGCCGCAATTCCGCCCATCTCAGGGCATTGCGCTGCATGTGCGTCTGGGGTAGGAAGATGTACGATTATCTTGCCGCCCATCCCGACCTGACGCCCGCACAACTGGTCATTACCGGCTTGCCGCGCTTCGATCTGTACGCCCCGTGGTTACACGACGTTGCGATTGGGTTCTTACCGCGCGAGTGGCGCGAGCCCAAGCCCCTCTTCCTCATCAATACCAAGATCTCGATTGCCAACTCGCAGTTCCAGAGCCGCCAGAAGGAAATAGAGACCTATGTTCGCGTTCTCGGCGTGCCGCGGGCGGACGTCG
>JBOGSE010000115.1:0-5633 GCA_050694895.1 bacterium
ACTTGCCCGGTACAAGATCCCGAAGTCGGTGGCGTTCACAGACGCCCTGCCGCGGAATGCCGCGGGCAAGGTGCTCAAGCGCCTGCTGCGCGAGCAGTTCGCCTCGCAGGTCAAGAGCGTCGGGACCACCTGAGGGAAGATCGATGCCGCACACTGCTGCCAACGGGATCAGCCTGTACTACGAGGTCGAGGGCCGTGGGCCGTCCGTCGCATTCATTGGCGGCCTGGGATCCGACGGGCACTTCTGGTACAAGCAAACTCCGGCCCTGGCCCGGCACTTTCGGGTCATCACGTTCGACAACCGCGGGGCAGGGCGATCCGAGGCGCCCGACGAGCCCTACACGATCCGGATGCTGGCGGACGACCTGGCCGGTCTGCTCGACACACTCAACGTCCCGGTCGCGCACGTCGTCGGCGCGTCGATGGGCGGGTTTATCGCCCAGGAGTTCGCGCTGGCGTATCCCGACCGCGTCGAGCGGCTGGTCCTCTGCTGCACGTCATTTGGCGGTCCCCATAGCGTCCCGATTCCTCCAGAGACGGTGCAGTCGTTCCTGAATCGTACGGGTGATCCCGAGCGCGATCTGCGGGCGTCCTTTGCGTATCAGCTCAAGACCGACCATGCGCGGGCGCACGCCCGCGAGCTCGACGAATACATCGCCTGGCGGGTGGCACATCCCCAGTCGCTGGTTGCGTATCATCGTCAGCTTGCGGCCGCCTCCGCCCATGACACCGAGGGCCGGCTGGCGGCGGTGCAATGTCCAGTGCTGATCCTGCACGGCGCCCGGGACAACGTGGTCCCCGCGGGCAACGCGGATCTGCTGGCGGCGAAGATCCCCGGCGCACGCGTGCATCTGTTCGCGGACGCCGGCCATTTGTTTCTCTGGGAGTGCGCCGACGAGGCAAACCGCCTGATCGTTGAATTCCTGACCGCACGTGAGCCGCGTTTCGCGGCGTCGCAGGGAGGTGGGACGCACGCGACAGACCGACCGCGCACATCCAATCTATGAGGAGGGATCGTGATGAGCATGAAAGGCTGGAGTACCGTTGTACTGCTGACGGCCGCCGTCTTGCTCGCGGCCGCCTATCAGCCGGCCGGGGCGCAGCGGGAGCCGATTAAGATCGGCGCGATCATTCCGCTGACCGGCCCCTCGGGTGTCAGCGGGCAGGCGATGCAGAAGGGCTATCAGCTGGCGCTGGACGAGATCAACCGGCAGCCGCTGCTCGGGCGGCGCGTCGAGCTGCTCGTAGAAGACGATCGGGGTGATCCCCCGACCGGCGCTGCGGCATTCTTGAAACTGGTCACGCGCGACCGCATCGACGTGCTGGTCGGCGGTTTGCAGTCTAGCGTCTCAATCGCCGTAGCGGCGCAGGCCCGGCAGCGGCCGATCCTGATGGCCTGGACGGGCGCCGCATCCACCCTCGTCGAGCGCGCCCTGGCGGATGCCGACTGGTTCTTCCACTATCATCCGTGGGAGTACCATAACGCCGACTCCACGTTCTCCTTCATCAGGAGCACCGGGGCGAAGACCGTGGCCCTCGCGTACGAGGATGGGCCGTTCGGCAGCGGATCCGCCGACACGGCGGCGGCCTTCGCGAAGAACTACGGCCTGACAATCAACTTCCAAGAGGCGTTCAAAAGCGGCTCGCCCGACCTCACACCGCTACTGACGAAGGCCAAAGGCCCCGGGGCCGACGTGTTTGTGTTCGTGAGCTTCGATCAGGACGTGGTGCCGATGGCGACCCAGGCCCGGCAGGTCGGACTCTCCCCGAAATTAATCCTCGCGGCCCCGCCCTCATGGCCCGTGGGCTTTGAGAAGCTCGCGGCCGGCAATCACATCGCGGGCATGGCGCTGTGGACAGACGAGAACAGCCATGCCGCCTCCCGTCAGTTCGTGCGGCGCTACAAGGAGCGCTTCAACGAGGAGCCGTCCTCATATTGGGCCCCGCTCGCCTACACCAACCTGATTACCGTGGCCGATGCGATCCGCCGCGCCGGGAGCACGGAGCTTCCCGCTCTCACGCGTGAGATGAGGGCGACGGACTACGAAGGACCGATCGGACTGCCGCTGACCTTCAAGCGGTCCATCTACGGACGCAACCAGGGCTACACGAAGCTAATCGCGTTCCAGTGGTTGAACGGCAAGCAGGTCGTCGTCTGGCCGTCCGAGATCGCCGGCGGCAGGCTGGCATATCCGGCACCCTACGGGCGGTAAGGAACTGGCACGAGGATTCGGGGGCCGGTTGTCGCACCGGTCCCTGAATCCAGATCGGCCGCAACGCTGATTCGCGACGCGCGCACCGTCGGGAGGCCCTGATCGAGACCTTTATCCAGATGCTCATCTTCGGGGTTCTCCGCTCGGGGCTGTACTCGCTGGCCTCGGTGGGGCTGGCGCTCTCCGTGGGCGTCATCGGGATCGTGAACTTCGCCCACGGAGAGTTTCTCATGTTGGGCGCGTACCTCGGCTACTGGCTCTTCGCGTCGTACGGCATCGATCCCCTGGCGGCGATTCCGATTGGCGCCGTCGCGCTCTTCGCACTCGGCGGCGCGGTGCACCGGCTGGCGATCCAGCGCGTGCTGCGTGCGCCGGAGCTCAACCAGATGCTGCTCACCTTCGGCATCTCGATATTCCTACAAAACCTGGCGATCATCTTGTGGACCGGCGATCCCCGCACCGCGGCGATTGGATACAAGGCGAAGGCGGTGGCGATGGGCCCCTTCACGGTCGGATTTCCCCAGCTGGTGGTGTTTGCGCTGGCGATGGCGCTGACGCTCGGCCTGTACGCGGTGCTCGGCGGATCGCGGATCGGAAAGGCGATGCGTGCGGTGGCGCAGAACCGGCTCGGCGCGAGTCTGCTCGGCATCGAGGTCGACCGCATCTATCTGCTCGCGTTTGGGATCTCGACCGCGCTCGCGGGGACCGCAGGCCTGATGATCGCCCTGCAGTTATCGGCGTCGCCGTTTATCGGCCTTCTGTACACGCTCAAGGCGTTTGCGATCATCGTCATCGCGGGTCTGGGAAATATCAACGGCGTCATCTATGCCAGCCTCGTACTGGGCCTGTCTGAGGCGTTCGTGGAATTCTACGTCCCGCAGGGCGGTGGGTGGGCAGAGGGCGTGTTTTTCGTGCTCATCCTGGGGGTATTGCTGGTGCGCCCGAGGGGGTTGTTCCGATAGGGCCGCGCAGCGTGACGCGATGGGCGGCCGGGGCCCTCGTGCTGGCGGCGGCGATCGTGGCGCCATTCTGGCTCAACCGGACGCAGCCGTACTACCTACAGCTCGCCATCAACGTAATCATCTTCGCGGTGCTTGCGCTCTCCTGGGACATCCTGGCCCGCACCGGACAGCTTTCGCTCGCGCACGCGGCGTTCTTTGGATTGGGAGCGTACACGTCCGCCCTGGTGACCACGCGCGCGGGGCTGCCGATTCCGCTTGCCATCGTCATGGGCAGCGTGGTGGCGACCGCCACCGCCGCGGCCCTGGGCTTCCTGACCCTGCGCCTGCGGGGTATTTACTTTGCGATCGCCACGCTCGCGTTCAGTGAGTCACTCAGGGTCATCACCAAGCAGCTCCGGTTTACCGGCGGACCCGCGGGCACGGTCGCCCCGCCGCTGCTTGCGGGGAACCTGCCGGGACAGTATCTGGTCATTCTGGGTATTCTGCTGTTGGCGATGCTGGTCTCACATCGCGTGAATCACTCACGCTGGCACTTTGCGTTCACCGCGATCCGGACCAATGAGGAAGTCGCGGCCGTGATGGGCGTCGATGTCGTCCGCTTCAAGGTCGCGGCGTTTGCCGCGAGCGCGTTCTTCGCCGGGATCACGGGAGCGTACTACGCGCACGTCTTCCTGTTCATCAATCCCTTTGAAGCGTTCAGCCTGGCGATCTCCGTGGGTGCGCTCGTGGCGCCCATCTTCGGCGGCCTGTACACGACGCTCGGCCCGCTCCTGGGAGCCGTGACGCTGCGCATCGGCGAGGAGGCGCTCCGGGCGGCGCTCGGCAGCGGCTTCCTGATTATCTATGGCCTGATTCTCGCGGCCGTGATCCTCTACATGCCCCGCGGCCTGCTCGGTGTCTGGGCCGCGGCGGCCGCACGGCGTCGCTCCGCCGGGGCCGGTGCCACTCCCCCCGCATCGGGAAGCGGGGCGTCATGACGCTGCTCGCGCTCGAGGGCGTGACGAAGGCGTTTGGCGGCCTCGTGGCGGTCAACGATTTTTCCGTGGACGTCAACACCGGGGAGATCCTTGCGCTGATCGGGCCCAATGGCGCGGGAAAGTCCACGACCTTCAACCTTATCTCTGGGCTGCTGGCGCCCGACCGCGGACGCATCGTCTTCAACGACGCCGATATCACCACGACCAGGCCCCACGAGCGCGCGCATCTGGGCATCGGCCGCACGTTTCAGTTGATGCAGCCATTCCACGACATGACCCTTCTGGAGAACGTGATGGTCGGCGAGCTCTTTGGGCATACGGTGCCGAAGTCTCTGGAGGCCGCCCGACGGGATGCGGAGTCGGTGCTGAGCCTGGCGGGGATCGGCCACCTGGCAGACCGGGATGTGGGCGGCCTCGGCGTTGCCGACCTGAAGCGGCTCGAGGTCGCCCGGGCGCTTGCCACGCATCCGCGGGTGCTGCTGCTGGATGAGGTGATGGCCGGGCTCACGCCAACCGAAGCCCGTCAGGCGGTCGCGATGATCAAACGGGTACGGGACAGCGGCGTGACGGTGCTGCTCATTGATCATGTCATGAGCAGCGTCCGCGATTTGGCCGACCGCGTCGCCGTGTTGAACTTCGGCAAGAAAATCGCCGAGGGATCGTTTGCGGAGGTCGCGCGCGACCCCGATGTCATCGAAGCCTACCTGGGGGAGGAAACCGGCGATGCCGGTACCGACGGCCGGCACTAGCGCCGCGAGGAGCGACCGCGCCGTGCTCCGCGTCGAGGGCCTGGGCGCCGCATACGGCCGCGTGCAGGTGCTCTGGGACGTCAGCTTTCATGTCGATGCCGGAGAGATCGTGTGTCTGGTCGGCGCGAACGGCGCTGGAAAGACGACGCTACTCCGGGCGGTCTCTGGGCTGCTGCGCCCGACCGGCCAGATTGTCTTCAACAACCGCACCCTGGGGCGGCGCGACGCCGCCGTGATCGCGCGCATGGGGATCGCGCACGTGCCGGAAGGGCGTCACCTCTTTCCCGCAATGTCCGTGCTCGAACACCTGGACCTCGGCGCGGCGTTCGTGCCCGGCGCCTGGGAGCGCCGCACCGACACCATGGCCGCTGTCTTTGAGCTCTTCCCGCGTCTGCGCGAGCGGCGGCGTCAGGTCGCGGGCACGATGAGCGGCGGCGAGCAGCAGATGCTGGCGATAGCCCGTGCGCTCATGGCCCGACCCAAGATGCTGCTGGTGGACGAGCCGTCGATGGGCCTGGCGCCCGTGCTGGTGCACGCGGTCTTCGACGCGCTCCGGGTGATCAACCGGCAGGGCGTCACGATTCTGCTCGTCGAGCAAAATGTGCGCCAGACGCTGCTCATGGCACAGCGGGGATACGTGCTCGAGAACGGACGGATCGTTCTTGAGGGCACTGGCGCGGAACTTCTCAACAATGCGCACGTGAAGACTGCGTACCTCGGACTGTAAGGTCG
>JBOGSE010000116.1:0-1967 GCA_050694895.1 bacterium
CCCCGGACAACACGGGGTATTGCTGGTAGGGCACCGCGCACGCGTTCTTGTCCCCCTTCAGCAGGTAGATCTGATGCTCGATGCCGGCCTGCGCCACGTATTGGGCAAAGGTATCCCACCGGCTCAGGCGATGGGTATCCACCTCGGCCGTGGTCATGAACGTCATCGCGAGCACAATCGCCGCCAGGATGAGGACCACCACCAGGGCCATGATCATGGCCACGCCGCCTTCCTCGCGCACAGCGCCCTGAATCCGCATCACGGCGCCTGCCGGTAGGCCCTGCCGGTTACGGTGATGTCCGCAACCTCGCCCGACGGGTCCATGGCGACCAGCGAGACCTGCACGGATCTGACTTGGGCGGCACTGGCACACGCGATCGCCGTGCCGATGGTGTCGAAACAGGAGACGCTCATCGACCGGAACGGCCCGGCCAGGGGAGCGAACGGGTTCACATCATACCGCCACTCCAGTTCGTTGCCGTTGAGCCGGTACTCGGCGGTCAGGGTTGTTGCGCCATCGCCATAGAAGTATGTAAAGCTGATGTTCGTGGCGCTGATCGCCGTGAATGTCTGGACCGCGCGAAGCCTATCCATCAGATGATCCATGGCGATGCGGGCGTTCTGGACCATGTCCTGACGGCGGGGAGCGTGCTGCCACGTCTGCTGCCCGACCGTGAGCACGGGCATCAGCGCGCCCACGACCACGGCCAGAAGCGAGGTCACAACAAGAACCTCGATGAGCGTCATGCCGGGACGGGCTCCCGCCAGGCGCCCCGCGCGCCAGAGAAAGGCGCGGAGCTTATGGCCGCGTCGTAACCTTGGCATCGTAACGCACCTGCCGTTCTACGGCGTCGCAGGCGCTGTTCCCGTTCGTGTCCTGGCAGGCGACGACGTTCAGCGTTGAGAGCGTGCCGATACCTTCGGTGGCACTGGAGAGTTCGGTGGTGGTCGTCCAGACCAGCAGGCAGTTCGGCAGGTCGGTGCACGTCGCCGAACCATTGGGCAATCCGACCGCAATCGTACTGCGAAGTTCTGCAGCAATCGCGACCCAGTTCTGTGCCCCACCGGAGTTGGTCCAGGTCAGGTCGATCCCGGCGGCGCCCTCTGTCGTCTCACGCGCCAGATGGGTACTGGTGATACTCGTGCCGCTCGTGCCTACGGTACCGATACTCGTCTGGCCTCCGCCCTGGGTGATCGTGGGCGCGGCGGCATTCCAGTAGAATCCCCCGATCATCGTGGAGTTCGCGGCTCGGGGGTTAATCGTCACACCCGGCGTCGTGCTATTGCCGGTGGCGCCGATGCTGCTGCCCAGCGGCGTCGCCGCATCGACGTTCTTGAAGGTCGCCGCCACCCAGACATGCCTGATCGAGCCGGTCATCGTCACCGTCACGGTTACCGTGCCGGTCGGGGGGTTTTGAAGCCACCAGAACTCGGCCCGACGAGCCACTGAAGGATGATTCTGGAACAACAGCCGTGTGGCGAGCGTGCCGCCGACGTTGACCGAGGAGACTGTCGTGGTTGTGGCGCGGACGCCTATCAGGATGACAAAGTAGTTGGCCCCGCTGCCGATGGCGAGGCTGTTGCTCGTACTCAGCACGGCATTCGCCGAGCCCGCGGAGGCGGTCGCGTCGAACGAGACCGGGCGGACGCGCTGGATGCCGATGATCTCTTCCATCTTCCTGACCGCCGCCGCGCCAATGATCAGGTCAGACTCCGTCTCGCGGCCCGTGCCGAGCGTGTCGGGATAGATCGCGAGGATCGGGATGATGGCGATGCTGATGAGAAACGTCGCCGCCAGGATCTCAATCAGGCTGACGCCGTCTTGGTGACCCTTCACGGTCCGCTCACCGCCACCCGGCCGTTGTACCAGTAGACCGTCACCGTCGCGGCCTGTGCTCCCGCGGTCACCGTGATCGAGCCGTCAGCGCCCGGGCCTCCCACACCGTCATACGGCCCCCATCCACCTG
>JBOGSE010000117.1:0-2123 GCA_050694895.1 bacterium
CCGCTGAGTAAAAACCGGCATCGCTCGCCAGCAGCTCCGGCACCCGCCCCAGGCGTTGTTGATGGATGCGCACCGCTCCCACCAACAACGTTGAATCGGCCGGCCGCTGCCGGCACACCGCATAGTCCGTAATGATCTGGTTCTCGGCTTCCTGAATCTTCACCAGCTGGCCGAACTCGGTGGGCTTGCTCAGTTTGCCCTTGCGGATGATTTCCGCTGTGGGCTCGAAGATGCTGACGATCTTGCCCGGCAGGTCGGTGATCCCGCGCATCACCCGCGCCCGCGTCTGCCGGATCACCTGGTCCATCAGCGGAATCATCGCTTCCAACTCTTGTTCGAGCCCGCGCAGGACTGCCTGCTTCTTGTGGTCCGCTGCTCGCTTCACTCCGCTGCCGATCTCCGCCGCGAATGTCTTCGCCTGATTCCGGATCTGCCGTGCCAGCCGCAGCAACTCCCGGTACTTCTCCTGCATCTTCTCTTTCTGCTGCTCGCCCTTGCTGCGGCTGATGCGCGCGATCTCCATCACCCGGTAACCCACGCTGCGCAAGCGGTCGCGCAACCGCGCTCCCTGGTTCCCCACCAACTCGGTTACCTTCTTCATCATGCGTGTCAGTACCCGCGCTGCGTCTCCCAGCAGGCTGCTGTCGGTCGGGTAGTGAATGTTGGCTTCCGTCACCGTTGTGTCCAGTCGCATTTTCCTCCCTTCCACCAGATGACGCTGGCGGGCAATGTCCACCAGTCGTTGATGAATCCGCTCCACGATTTTGCTCCCCAGAGCCCGTCCCAACCGTCCCAAGGTCTTGGCATCGGGCACCGTCTCGGTCCCGATCCGTGTGAACATGCGATACACAAAGTTGCCTTTGACCTCCCGCTCCAAAATCGCATAGCTCCAGTTCCGCACGTGCTTCAGCACCATCAACCGCAGCACCACTTCGGCCGGCGTCGCATTCCGCCCCCGCGTTCGACTCTGCGGGTACCGCCGCCCCAGCCGCTCGTACACCATCTCCAGCAACGGCTCGTCGTCCAATATCTGGTCGGCTTCCTTCATCCACGGTTCCATCAGGGATGCGGCTTCGCGGGCGAAGAACACCTCGCCCAGATTTTGCTGGCTATGCCGTAGTTGAACCATGCGCCCTCCGGGGATGGGATTTTTCTTTTCCACACCGCTGCCCGAACTCCTCGCGGTTCTGAGCCGCCAAGGTGACGGCCGTTTCCCAGAACTCGGCCCAGGCGGCATGAGCACGGTGGGCTGGCGCGGCGCGATCGGCCGGTACGTAGAGCGAGCGGCTGCGCCCCCTCTCGCTCCAGGTGATATAGAGGTGAGGGCCGTGCCGGCGGGCCGGATCGCGATGACAAGCACAGTTGGGGTTGCCACAGCAGCGTGTGGTTTCCGACAGGCCGCCCTGGATCATGGTGCGGGCGGCGCGAAGAAGTTTGCGCAGGAGCCGCTGCCTAATCATACATATATATTAGGCTAACCGGGCTCCGTTGTCAAGCGAAAAAGCACGTTCGGGCACGAGATTCACTCCGGAAAGTGCGAAAATACTGGCTCAGAGCGCTGTATTTTGCGCCAGAAAGTAACTAGTAAGTGACATTGGGCATCTTGCCGGCTTGCCCGTTGCCGGCGAGGCGCCGGCGCCAGGTGTTGCCTTTCATCACGCCAACATTTTCCGCACCACGCGGCCGTGGACGTCGGTCAGCCGGAAGTCGCGGCCCATGTGGCGGTAGGTCAGGCGCGTGTGGTCGAAGCCCAGGCAGTGGAGCAGGGTCGCCTGCAGGTCGTGGATGTGGACTTTGTCCCGCTCGTCCTCGATGAAGAAGCCCAGCTCGTCGGTGCGGCCGATCACCTGGCCGCCCTTGATGCCGCCGCCCGCCAGCCACATGGAGTAGGCATCCGGGTGATGGTCGCGACCGGCGTTGCCTTCTTCCATCGTATTGCGCACTTCGCACACCGGCGTGCGGCCGAACTCGCCGCCCCAAACCACCAGCGTGGAGTCGAGCAGGCCGCGCCGCTTCAAGTCTTTGATCAGCGCCGCCGTGGGCTTGTCGGTCTTGTCGCAGTTCGCCTTCAGCTTTCGCTCGAGCTGGACGTGGCTGTCCCAACTGGCGTCCATCAGCAGCAC
>JBOGSE010000118.1:0-1887 GCA_050694895.1 bacterium
AGGGGCCGGCGACGCTCAACCAGGTGACCGACCCCGATCGCATCCTCTATCCGCTGAAGCGCGCCGGCGGGCGCGGGGAGGGGAAGTGGGTCCGCGTCGCCTGGGACGAGGCGCTGGACGACATCGCGGGTCGTATCCGTCGCGCGATCGTCGAAGGCCGGCGCAACGAGGTCATGTATCACGTGGGCCGGCCCGGGGAGGACGGGTACACCGAGCGAGTGCTGGCGGCCTGGGGCGTAGACGGACACAACTCCCACACGAACGTCTGCTCCAGCGGCGCCCGCGCAGGGTACCATTTCTGGACTGGGATCGACCGTCCGAGCCCCGATCACGCGAACGCGCGTGTGATCCTGCTGATCAGCAGCCATCTGGAGTCGGGCCATTACTTCAACCCGCACGCGCAGCGCGTCATGGACGGCAAGGCGAGCGGGGCCAAGCTCATCGTGTTCGATACCCGCCTCTCCAACACGGCGACGCACGCGGATCATTGGATCGCGCCATATCCCGGCTCCGAGCCCGCGATCCTGCTCGCGATCGCCAACTACCTGATCCAGCACGACCTGTACGATCGAGAATTCGTGCGGCGCTGGTGGAACTGGCGGGAGTACCTCACCTACGAGCATCCCCGCGCCGAGCCAACGTTTGAGACCTTCGAGCGCATCCTGAAGACGCTCTATGCGACCTACACGTTCGAGTTCGCGGCGCAGGAGTCGGGTATCGATGCGGCGACGCTGGAAGAGGTGGCCCGTGTCGTGGGCACCGCGGGTGAGCGCCTGTCGACGCACAACTGGCGCAGCGCTGCTGCCGGTAACCTGGGAGGCTGGCAGGTCGCGCGGACGCTGTTTCTTCTCAATGCCTTGCTCGGCGCGGTCGCCACGCCCGGTGGGACGTATCCGAATGCCTGGAACAAGTTCGTGCCACGGCCGATCTACACGCCTCCGCATCCACACACCTGGAACGAGCTGACCTGGCCGCTCGAGTATCCGCTGGCGCTCAACGAATTGTCCTACCTGCTGCCTCACTTCTTGAAAGACGGGCGCGGCCACCTGGAAGTCTACTTTACGCGTGTCTACAATCCGGTCTGGACGAATCCGGACGGATTCTCCTGGATTGAGGTGCTCACCGACGAGGGCCTGGTCGGATTGCACGTGGCGCTGACGCCCACCTGGAGCGAGACCGCGTTCTTCGCCGACTACATCCTCCCGATGGGACACGGCTCCGAGCGGCACGATCTGCATTCGTACGAACAGTACGACGGCCAGTGGATTGGGTTTCGCCAGCCGGTGCTTCGCGCCGCCCGCGAGCGCCTGGGCGAGCGCATCACGGACACGCGCCAGGTGAACCCCGGCGAGGTCTGGGATGAGAACGAGTACTGGATCGAGCTGTCCTGGCGCATCGACCCCGATGGGTCGCTGGGGATTAGGAAGTTCTTTGAGTCGAAGCAGCGTCCGGGTGAGAAGCTGGGCGTCGACGAGTACTACGAGCACATCTTCGAGACGTCGGTTCCCGGTCTGCCCGAGCGCGCGGCGGCGGAGGGGCTGTCGCCGCTGCAGTACATGCGCCGCTACGGGGCGTTCGAGATCCGCAAGGGAGTGGGGCCGGTCCACGAGCAGGAGGTGCCGTCAGCAGAACTTGACGACGTCCGCCTAACCCGCTTCGGCCGGGCCTACACGCGCGCGTCGAGGCCGGCCGACCCCAACATCGTGCCCCAGGGAACGCCCGAGCCGGATCCGGAAGGACGCCGGCCGGTCGGCGTGCAGATCGACTCAAAGATCCTGCGAGGCTTTCCTACGCCGTCGGGGCGGCTGGAGTTCTACTCACGCACGCTCGTGGAATGGGGGTGGCCCGAATACGGGCTCCCGGTGTACATCAAGAGCCACGTGCATC
>JBOGSE010000119.1:0-6781 GCA_050694895.1 bacterium
ATGAGGGCGCGGCAGTGGCGGTAGTAGTCGCGCAGCTCCTCATCCGAGACTTCGCCGACCAACTTCACATTAGCGCGGGCCGTGGCCCGGATGCGCGGGGCTTCTGGCCCGGCCCCCACGACCACGAGTGGCCACCCCAGTTCGTTGAAGGCTTCCACCGCCAGGTCGACCCGCTTGTAAGGCACCAGCCGCGAGACGACGAGGAAGAACGGATCCTGTCGCTGCTTCTCAGCGCCGCCATCTGGGGTGAAGAACTCGACGTCCACCGGGGGGGGAATGACCGTGGCGTCCCGGCCATAGTGCTTGCGGATGCGGTCGGCGACGAACTGTGAGTTGGCGATGAAGTGATCGACCCGCTGAGCGGCGGCCCGGTCCCACCGCCGCAGCCAGGCGAACGCGCCGCGCGCCGCGGGGCGGACGAGGGGAGGCATGCCGCGCACGTACTCTGAGTCCAAATCCCAGGCGTAGCGCATGGGCGTGTGACAGTAGCAGATGTGTATCGCGTCGGGATCGACGCGTACGCCCTTGGCGCACGCGTGGCTGCTGGTCAACACGACTTGAAACCCGCGCAGGTCTAGAGACCGGAATGCGAAGGGCATCAGCGGCACCAGCAGACGGTGCCGATCTACGGCCCCGGGCAGTGATTGCAGCCAGGTGGTGCGCACGTTCATCCGTTGAAACGCGGCCGGCAGCCGCTGCGGGGCATGGAGGCTCGTGTAGACCGGTGCCTCAGGAAACAGCTCGTGTAGGGCCAGCAGGACCCGGTCCGATCCGCCCAGCGTGATCAGCCACTCGTGCACCAGCGCGATGCGCAGCCGCTCGAGTCGCTCGGGGAGCTGGAGGTGGCCGGCCGTTGCCTCCGGGTACGCATGTTCGCGCTCAAGCAGCGCGGCCACCTCAATACGCTCCCTTACCGGCGATCACCGAGGGCAGCGTGCGCAGTAATATCTTGAGATCCAGTCCCACCGACCAGTGATCGATGTAGTACATGTCCAGCGAGACCCGCTGTGCGTAGTCCGGCTCGCCGTTGCGGTGCACCTGCCACAGGCCGGTAAGGCCAGGTCTCACGCACAAGAGCCTCCGCTCCCAGGGTCCATACATCCTCAGCTCTTCCTCGACGATGGGCCGGGGGCCGACCAAGCTCATCTCGCCTTTGAGGACGTTGATAAGTTGTGGCAGCTCGTCCAGGCTGGTCCGGCGGAGCCATCGGCCCACCCGGGTCACTCGAGGATCATCGACCAGCTTGTACGAGCGTTCGAATTGCGCCTGGAGCCCCGGATCCTGCACGAGCCGGTGCTCAGCGTCGGGTATCATCGTGCGAAACTTCCACGCCCGGAATGGCACGCCACCCCGGCCGATTCGTGACTGGCGGTAGAAAACGGGTCCGGGGTTATCGAGCACAACCCAGGCCGCGATGATCGCAAACAGCGGACTCGTCAGCACCAGGCCGACCAGCGCTCCCAGGATGTCCAGCCCGTCCTTGATCCAATGCGTCCAGCCGCCGAGGGGAGTCCCTCGCAGCGTGAGCAGGGGGAACTGGCCCACGACTTCGATATCGGCGCCCGCCGCCACCATCGTGTACAGGTCCGGCACAATCGCAAACGGCACGCCGGCTTCCTGACACAATGCGGCCGTATCCATCGTCACACTTCTGGCTTCCGGAGGCTGGGCGATCATCACCTGATTGGCGCCCACACGGCGGATCGCCTGGAGCACCTCTTCCGGTTTGCCAACTACCGGGAGGCTCTCGACGGCGCCCTTCACCTTCGCGTCCAGATACGCCACCGGCCGATATCCGAGATGTGGCTGCGCCATAAGCGCGCGGGAAAGCGATACGCCCTCTCGACCGGCGCCGACAATGATGACCCGCCGGACATCGATGCCGCGGGCGCGCATCTTCCGGTGGGTGATCCGCATCGCTCCTCTTGTGGCGAGCATCAGCACGAGCACGATGGCCCAGGAGAACCCGATCCACAGGCGCGAGTAGGAGAAGTCCCGGTAGAAGAACGAGCCTCCAAGAACGGCCATCATGCCTACAGAAATCGCGCTGGTGATCTTGATGGCTTCTTCAAAGAACCCCCGGGGGCGCTGCTGGTAGAGTCCGTTGGCAGCAAAAATCACAATCCACACGGGAATGATGATCGGGAGGATTGCAAAGTACGGCCCGGCCGGTGGTGAATCCGAAGCGGGGATGACCTCCCAGTAGAACCGCAGCAGATAGGCAAGCGTGAATGCCACCGTAATGACACATGCATCGAGCGCGATCATCAGGAGGACCTGAAGCTGCCGCCGCCGCGAGTCAACCAGTGTGGCCAAGGTCAGTTCTCCCGGCCCTCGGATTCCGATCCCGCGGCCGATCCCGCAAGAAGCCAGACCAGCGGCGTGTAGGACACCGCGCTGAAGGAGAACTGGACCTGCACCAGATAACCGAACAGCGCCGCCAGCCATCCCGCGGCAATGATTCGTGTAGATCCAGTTGCGCGGCGCCAGACCCGGACCGCAGCAAGTGTCACCAGCGCCCAGAACACCACGTAGGCCGCCGCCCCGAGAATTCCGTTCGAGACCGCGACCTGGAGCACATCGTTGTGCGCCCTGTCGATGATGATCGCTCCGAGTCCGAAGTGCTTCACCTGCGATGACACGTCATAGGGGAAGACGAGCGCGAGGGTCTCTGGCCCCCATCCGAGGATGGGCCGCTGTCTGATAAGCGCCGCCGTTCCTTGCCAGATATAGACCCGCTGGCCTCCGGAACCCGATCCCATGGCCACGGCTGATGTCGCCCGATGGGCCATCCGTTGGGGGGTGACAAAGGCCATCACCAGACCGGTCAGGATGACGGCCAGCGCAGCCGCCATCGCGACCAACTCCAGCCGATGACGCCGCAGCGGTGCGGCGCCTGCTGCAACAGCAAAGACGGCCGCACCTGCTGCGATTCCCAGCCAGGCCGCCCGGGTCAGCGTCATCATCAGCGCCGCGACCCCGAGGGTCGCGCCGCCGAGCCACACGAAACGGCCGCGGCCGGTCCCCGCAAGCCCCAGCGCGAGCAAAAGCGGGGTCACGACGCACAGGTATCCACCAAATTCAACCGGACTGCCGATCAATGAGCCTATTCGCGGAGCGCCTATCGTTTCGTACCACAACCTCATCTGCGCCTCGCCCCCAAACAGGGGAGGCCGGAACAGTTGCAGCAACCCGAAGGCAATGACGACCAGAGCAGCAATTGATGCCGCCGTGATCAGGGCGCGGAATCCGGATGATGAGCCAAAGAAGTGTACGCCCACGAAGAACAGGAGCGCGTACGTGAAGATCACGAGCAGCCCTTCATACCGCCATTCGATTCCGAAGAACGTCTGCAAGGGGCTGAATGACAGCGACGATGAGAGAAGCACAAAGAGCAGGTAGGCCCAGAGAGGAATCTCCGGAACTGTCAGTCTCCACCGCGGTTCCCTCGCGAGGAGCCATGAGATCCCCCAACCGATGACCAGCGCCGCTGTCAGGCTCAGCAGCACCGCCACTTTGGGAATGATGTAGGCATCGGGGTTGCCCCACGGATTCACCATGACGGGTACCGCGACCGTCATGGCGATGGCGACGGTCCGAGTCCACCGGCCGGCCCACGCCGCCGCCGTCTCTCTGGACGGACGGCCAACGAGGCGGGTGGTCAGGGAACGATCGAGCGTGCTCATAAGCCGGGCCGAAGACCGTATTTCAGATCCCGGGCCCGCTGCAAAGCGGCGCGGGCCCGCTGCACGTCCCCTTGACGCTGGTACACCTGTCCCAGTAGCTGGTGGGCGCGCCAGTCGCCGGCATCGAGTGCGACCGCCCGCAGGAGGTCCGTTTGTGCGTCTTCCAGGCGGCCGGCATTGAGCTCAATGAACCCCAGCTCTCTATGCAGATCTGCGGAGTGGCTGTTTGGATACACGGCGATAAGCTCTCGGTAGATGCCGATGGCCTCATCTACCCGGCCGCGCAGGACCTCGACCGCGGCAAGTCTTCTGTGGGCTTCGAGCATCCTGGGGAAGCGCGCAATCGTTGTGCGGAAGGCGTCCGCCGCCTCATCGAGGCGGCCCTCTCTGTGCCGGTCTACCCCAAGCTGGTACACTGCCGCCGTACGTTGCAGGTCTGCCGCGGCTCCGCCCACCCGCCACGCTGCCAAGAGAGCAGCAATGAGACAGGCCCCTATGAGGAATCGACGCGCCTTTGCCGGCGAAAGAGCCTTCATGTCTATGTCCCTGCCGCACACGCGCGGAAAGTTGCCCCACGCGATCTCAGCCTTTGCTAGGCGCGACCGATGGGCAACCAGGGTTCCACTCAACACGGTAGCAACAGCAATAGAACAGAGGCTACTACCCGGTGAGGTAGGCTCTGAGTAGCCTCTCTCCCCGAGGTAGCCAGAGCTCGCTCAAGCCCGCCAGCCCACCCAAACCCTACCCAGACGGGCAGTAGTGAGCGACTGCCCCCGATTGATAGCGTTACGTATGCGGGTTTGACCATGGCGAGTCCCGGCGTGCCTTTCAGAAGGCGCGGACGCGAGCTTCTGCTGGACGCACTGATGGCGGCCGGCTGGATGGTCTTTGCGCTCGTCTACCTGGATCGCGTGTCGGCGGGCGGCCGTCTGGTCGATCTAGGTCTGTTCTTGTTCGTCACACTCACCGCTGCGTTATTCCTGGTTCGCCATCATGCGCGCAGAACTGGCACGCTGTGGGAAGCTCTTGTCGCCTTCGCCGGGACATTTCTGCCCATGTTCGTGTTGAGTCCCGTCCCAGGCGCCGTGCCCGGGGTTGGAGAAGCCATCCAGGTCATCGGCCTTGCGGGCATGATCGCGGCGATGATCTCCCTGGCGGGCAGTTTCGGGATCACTCCAACGGACCGAGGGTTACGCACCACAGGGCTGTATCGCTTCGTCAGGCACCCCCTGTATGCGGCAGAGTTGTGCTTCATCAGCGGCTATCTGTTGGCGAACCTGTCATGGAGAAACTTCATTGGACTGATCGCCATCGCCGCCATCCAGATTGTCAGGATCGCGCGGGAGGAACGTATTCTGGATGGTTATGCCGGCTATGCGGAGCAGGTCCGCTACCGTCTCGTCCCCTTCGTCTGGTAACGCGTCGGCTCGTTCGTTGAACCTACCCGGAGGGCAGTGACTTGCGATCGCGATGCTCGAGCCGAGAATACATGGCTCGGGCGATCATCATGGCCTGACCACGATCGCGGACGCCCAGTTTCTTGAACAAATTCTTCATGTGGAACTTCACGGTGTTCTGAGTAATCCAGCATTGCTTGGCGATCTCTGCGTTGGTTCGGCCCTGGGCGAGATGCGTGAGCATCTCCAGCTCACGGGCGGTTAGGTTCAGTCCCTCGTGGAGGGCCAGAGGATCCATCTGGCCCACCAGATGGCGGAGCGTAGTGACGGCTTGCTCGATGCGATCGGCAAGATCGGCGAGGGCGCGTCCAAACTCTACACTTTCCTCGGCCGTGAGCGGGGCGTTGCGGTTCGTCAGCGTCAAAGCGACCCGTTCGAGGATCGCCGCCACGTCGTGAGCCAAAAGTCAGCCCTCCATGGAGTCTGGAGAGAAAACTGGACTGCCGCGTTCCTTCCCGGCAGCCCAGCTGACCCAGATGGCCCTGTGGCTTTGCGTTTCCCGGATCGCTCCGGGATTGCCTTTGTCGGGTTTGTGCGGACGTTTGTGCTCCCACTGTGAAATCTACCCGCACGCTGCGTGTGCCAGACGGAGGGTGCGCCCGAGGGTGTCAGTGCGGCACGGCCGGACGTCAGGGTGGAGCGAGGTCAGGTCAGGATGATGTAGGCGTTATTCAGCGTGACCACGACGTACGCAGCGAAGATGATCCACATCGCGATCATCAGGCGCCGCGGAGCAGGCCGGCCGTAGGTCAGGCTTCTCACGACAAGCGTGGCAAGGAAGACAAGGGCGAAGGCCTTGAGCAGAGGCGCCATAGGAGTGAGGATCACCGATTTCATAAAGATGTTGCCTTCACGCGCCTTGCCAGTGGAGAGAAACTCGTAGGTCGTGAGCAGGTCGATAGCCTGGAGCGCGGCCAGTGCCCAAAACACCCCCCACATCCATAGTGGGGAACCGGTTTTCAGCTGCGATCGCGGTTTTGTTCGAGTCTCCAATTCATCGCTCGGGCAATCATCATCGCCTGCCCGCGATCGCGCACGCTCAGCTTCTTGAACAGGTTCTTCAGGTGGAACTTTACGGTGTTCTGGGAGATCCAGCATTGCTTCGCGATTTCCCCGTTGGTCCGGCCCTCGGCAAGATGCGTGAGGATCTCCAGTTCGCGAGGGGTCAGGTCCAGTTCCTCGCGCAGGGCCTGGGGGTTCACCTGTTCGACCAGATGGCGAAGGATCGTGACGGCCTGGTCGATGCGGTCGGCAAGATCAGCCAGGGCGCGCCCAAACTCCACGCCTTCTTCGGCGGTCAAGGAAACCCTGTGGCTGGAGAGGGTCAGAGCTACCCGCTCGAGAATCGCCGCCATGTCCGAGGCCATACTTCACCGCCCCAACGCCTCGGAGGAAGGCGCCATCTCTCGGATTTTGAGAGGGAAATAAGTAATTTGGCAGGCCGCGATGAACTCCTCCTACCCCGCAGGGTGGGGTTTGGGGCGTATAATGTGCGCCATGGATACCCGCGTGGCTCCTGCCGCCCTGATAGAGACCGATCAGGCCCACCTGATTCATCCCCTGCATTCGTCCGCGGATCACCAGGCGCCGGTCGTCTTCGTCGCCGGCGAGGGTGCGGTGCTGCGCGATGCCGAGGGC
>JBOGSE010000120.1:0-5323 GCA_050694895.1 bacterium
GCGCTTTTGTGACCGCGTTTGCCCAGGAGGCGCCAATCGGATAAAGCGAACGTAAAGCGGCGTTGGCATGAGTCACGGATGCAGTGCCTGCGCGCAATCCACTACCTGAAGATCGAAACCGGAAATCGCCTGGATGCGGTTCGTGACCGTGCGCATGAGCAGGCGCATCTTGCGCACTCCAAGGTCGGTGAGGATTTGCGGGCCGATGCCATGGCTCCGCAGCACGAAGTGAGAATCATGGGCGCCCGCAGCGAGCGCGACAGCGTCCTCGCCCGGCGGTGATGCAGGTTGACCAGCTGGCTGACGATTTCCTGTGGCGTTTCCGGCTTGCGCAGGATCAGCAGCACGCCGCTGTCTTCCTGGGCGATGCGTCGCAGCGCGGCCCGGATCGGGAAGGAGAGGCTGGGGTGTCCGATGCCGAAGACGTCCGCGAGTGTCGTGCGCAGGTGCACGCGCACGCGTACCGCGAGCGGCCAGCTGATCCCGTTGTCGACACTGGTCACGCAGAAGATACGCACCGTGCCGCGTGCCATCGAACACACGCAGCAGCTCAATGCCAACGTGCTGATCGGCGTGCCGCGCAGCGACGTTACCCAGGGACGAAGCGCTGGAGTTGCTCGAAGGCATCACCCGCGAGGTGATGCCCGAGGGTTTCCAGATCGACTACGGCGGCAGCTCTCGACAGTACAAGCAGGAGGGATCGGCGCTGCTGGTGACGTTCGCTTTCGCGCTGATCGTCATTTACCTCGTGCTCGCCGCGCAGTTCGAGTGATTCGTCGATCCGCTGATCATGCTGGTCACGGTGCCGATGCCGGCATGCGGCGCGCTCCTGATGCTCAACGTGCTGGCCTTGACCAACAGTTTCGAGCTCACGGCGCTGCCCGGCATGACGCTCAACATCTACACGCAGGTGGGCCTGGTGACGCTGATCGGCGTGATCTCCAAGCACGGCATCCTGATCGTCGACTTCGCTAACCGGCAACGCGAGGGTGCCTGGGCAAGCGGCAAGCCATCGAGGAAGCCGCGTCCATCCGCATGCGACCGGTTCTGATGACCACGGCCGCGCTCGTCGTCGCCATGGTGCCCTTGCTGCTGGCATCCGGACCGGGTGCAGTGTCAGTGATCGCCACTATGGAGCCAAACCGGGATCGGCGTAATGGAGCCAGGCGCGGATCGCCGTAATGGCGCCAGCGGATGATCGGCGTAATGGAGCCACGTCAGGATCGCCGTAATGGAGCCAGTTGATGATCGGCGCAATGGCGCCACTGGGGTGAGCTGAATCCGGGGTCTCGGATCTTCCTTCACGACCGCTACCCTCGCGGCCTTTTGGCCGAGAGGGGACGCGGTGAGCAATCGGAGATTCGAGATGTATCACTACCGACAGGTTCTGGTGCGCATGCGCCAGGGCGACACCGATCGGGCGATCGCCCGGTCCGGTTTGATGGGCCGGCGCAAGGCCGGCGAGGTGCGTGAGGTAGCCGCGTCGCGCGGCTGGCTCGACGCGCAGGTGCCGCTGCCCGACGACGCCAAGCTGGCATCGACGTTCGAGCGCACGACGACGCTGCCGCCGTCCTGCGTGTCGTCGCTGGCGCCGTTTGCTGATCAGCTCGCGCAATGGGCCGAAGCCGGCATCCAGGGCACGACGATGCACGCGGCGCTGGTGCGCAATCACGGCTACAGCGGCAGCTACTCGGCGGTGCGGCGCTTCCTGCAGGGCTTGGCGGCGTCCAGGCCGCCGGACGCGACCGTGCGCCTGGCCTTCGCGCCAGGCGAAGCCGCACAGGTCGACTTCGGCGCTGGCCCGGAGCTGGTCGACGGCGCCACCGGCGAGATCCGCAAGACCTGGTTTTTCGTGATGACGCTGTGCTGGTCGCGCCACCAGTACGCCGAGCTGGTCTTCGACCAGCGCGTGGAGACTTGGCTGGCCTGCCACCGTCGCGCTTTCGAGTGGTTCGGCGGCGTGCCGGCGCGGATCAACATCGATTATGTGACGCGTCACATAATCGATGTTCTGTGCCCTTCGCGGTTATGTGCCCTCGACTGCGCAAGTGGCTGAGCAATTTCGGTTCGGCGGCTGCTGAGGCTACATAACCTGCGCTTCGATCCGATGATCGACCTCCGTCCCCTGTCGACGGAATGGAGGTTGTCATGCTCGAGAAATACTTCGTCAAGCCAGCGACGGTTCACCGGATTCGCGCCTGCTGGCTCGGCGCTCACATCGATCGTTACGTCGCTTGGATGAGCGACCATCGCTACCGCCCGACGTCCGTGATGCGCCGCGTTCGGGTTGCCTACTGCTTCGCTGAGTTCGCCAAGCAGCGAGGAGCCGTCGACATTGCGGCGGCGCTGCCATTCATCGACGCGTTCGTCGCGCAGTGGCTGAAAGACCACGGTGCTACCGCAACGAGCGTCCGTGCCCGCAGGTGCATCGAGAAGGACGCGCTCGCTCCTGTCCGACAGATTATCGATATCGCGCAAGGACACCCTGTCATCCGCCACCGGGCCAAGAAGGCGTTCCCGTTCATGGACGAAGCGCCTGGCTTCCCGACTTATCTGCGAGATGAGCGCGGCCTGCGCGAGGCGACCATCCGCCACTACGCGCACTATCTCAATGCCTTCGGTGATTTCTGCCAGCGTCGAGGCGCGCATCGGCTGTCCGCGCTGTCGCCGGCGCTTCTGGCGGCCTACGTCGTCGATCGATGCCCGCACTTGTCCTACTCGGGGCGACGCGACCTGTGTGGCTCCGTGCGCGTGTTCCTGCGGTACTGTCGCCGGGAGCAGTTGATCGACGTCGACCTGTCGGCAGCCATCGAGATGCCTCAGTCATTCCGACTGTCCGACGTTCCGCGGGCAATCGGGTGGGACGACGTGCGCCGCATGCTGGCCGTGGTGGATAGGCGCACTCCGAAGGGCCGGCGTGACTACGCGATACTGCTGCTGCTCGTGACCTACGGCCTGCGCGGGCATGAGGTCGCCAATCTGTGTCTTGATGACATCGACTGGAAGCGCGAGCAACTGCGCATCCCCGACCGCAAGGCCGGCCATTGCACCGCGTATCCGCTCGCCGTGGTCGTGGGTGAGGCCATCCTCGACTACCTCAGGAATGGACGTCCGCAAGGTGCGGATCGACACGTGTTCTTTCGGGCGGTCGCACCATGCATCCCGATTACCAGTGCGGCGATCTCATCCTTCGTCAGCTTGTATCTGCAGCAATCCGGTGTGCGGATTCATCGCGCCGGCTCACATACCTTGCGCCATACCTGTGTGCAGCGCCTGATTGATGCCGAGTTTCCGCTCAAGACGATCGGCGACTACGTGGGACATCGTTCCCCCGATTCCACCGCGATCTACACCAAGGTCGCGTTGGAAAGCCTGCGTGAGGTCGCCATGGGCGACGGGGAGGCACTGTGAAACGGGCCTTCGACATGCGCAGCTTCCTGGCAGATCCGATCCGGTTGTTTGTGGACTACAAGCGGGCTCTCAATCGCCAGTACCTCACCGAAGCAGCCGCGCTGCGCCTGCTGGACGCGTACCTGGCCGATCGGAGCGTGGGCACGTGGAGCGAAATCCGACCTTCCCTCATCGATGGGTTTCTGGCGTCGCGCCCCCGCAAGCGTCCACGCAGCTATAACCATCTGCGCGGCGTAGTTCATCGCTTTTTCCAGTGGGCCATCGTGCAGGGAATGACCACCGTAAATCCGGTGCAGGCGAGTACGCGCCGGGCCACGAGCAACCGTGTGCCCTTCCTGTTCAATCTGCAGACCGCCACACGCCTGCTCGCAACGGCCAGGGCGCTGCCGGATCGAGCCAAGGGCCGATCTCGCGGTGTGATCTACGAGATGATCTTCGCGCTGCTCTATGGGCTCGGGCTACGCGTCGGAGAGGTGGCCCGGCTGCGCCTTGGTGATTTCGATCCACGCCGTGGCACGCTGCTCATCCGCCAGACCAAGTTCGGCAAGAGCCGGCTCGTTCCCATGGGGCCGAGTTTGGCTGCGCGGCTGCGGCGATACCTCGAGAACCAAGGTCTGGCCGACGGCCCGATCGATGGGCCGATGTTCTCGTTCACCTCCCGCGGCTGTGTCCATGAGGGGACCATCAGCCAGGCATTCCATCATCTGGTCCCACAGCTCGGATTGGATCTGAGTGCGGGCGTCTCGCCACCGCGCGTGCATGATCTGCGGCATTCATTCGCCGTGGGGACGCTGACCCGCTGGTACCGCCAAGGTGTGGATGCCAATCGGCGACTCATCCACCTTTCAACGTTCCTCGGCCATGTCAGCCCGACGACCACCGCCGTCTACCTGACCATCACCGAGGAGTTGCTGCGCCAGGCCAATCTGCGCTTCCACGGCTTTGCAGCTCCGGGAGGTGCCCCGTGACCATGCTCGGCAACGCGCTGCATGCGTTCTTCGAGGATCACCTCAAGGTTCAGAAGGGATTGCGACCAGCTTCCGTGAGGAGCTATCGCGATGCACTCAAGCTGTTCCTGCGTTACGCCAGCCAAGCCCATCGCAAGCCGATCACACGCCTGGCCCTATCTGATCTTAGTGGCGACCATGTCCTTGGATTCCTGCGCGATGTCGAAGCACAGCGCGGCAATTCGGCTCGGACCCGCAACCAGAGATTGGCCGCACTGCGCACCTTCTATCGCTTCCTCGCCAGCCATGACCCAGAAACGCTTGTCCACGCGCAACGCGTTGAAGCGATTCCGACGAAACGGTGCCCGCACTCCGAGACCCATTACCTGGAACGCGATGACGTCAATGCATGGTTCAAGACGCTCTCGGCCACCGGCGCGGCGGCCTTGCGGGATCGCGCTCTGCTCACACTCCTCTACAACACCGGCGCGCGTGCGCAGGAGGTCAGTGACCTGCATGTTGGTGATGTCCAGCTCGATGGCGCGCCGCGTCTGCGTCTCCACGGAAAAGGCGACAAGTGGCGCATGTGCCCGCTCTGGCCTGAAACTGCAAATCTCCTGCGACAACTCGACTCGGTCCGGAGCGGCGTGCAGCAGGCTCCGCTGTTTTGCTCGAGGCGTAGGAACGCCCTGACGCGTTTCGGCATCTACAAGCTGGTTCGTCGTCATGCCGTCGCCCTCGATTCGAAGATCAATGCGCGCAAACACGTTTCGCCGCATGTTTTTCGCCACACCACGGCGATGCATCTCCTCGAATCGGGCGTCGATGTCAACGTCATCCGAGCTTGGCTCGGGCACGTGAGCCTCGAAACGACGAACCGTTACGCCGAAATCACGTTGCGGACGAAACAGGAGGCGGTCGCCCGCTGCATGCCGCCAGTGCCGAGTGCTTCGGCAGACACCCCA
>JBOGSE010000121.1:0-11694 GCA_050694895.1 bacterium
CAGCCGACAGGCCGAAGTGGGCCGAAGCTCCGCTCGGGCGCGAGGCTCCGAGAGGCCGATCAGAGGAAGCCTTGATTTGTGCGGGCGCGAACATCATCGCCTGCAGCTGATGCGCGGGCCGTTAGGCCGCACAGGCGAACGCTCGCCCGCACGGTGGACGGTCCTTCGCTCGCCGGCCCGGTGGACGGTGCAGCGTGTCGGGCGGATTCGATCTACCGCGGTAGTGGCGGTCCCCACATCTGCCGGAGGATCCGCCAGCGGCCATCGGCCGCGCGTGCCAGAATGGTCAGGTTGGTATTGCGGGTGGTCTGCTCGTTACGCACCGTATCTTTTTCGTAGCGCCAAGCGACGGTGGAAGCGCCACGGGTGAAGGCGAGGTCCGGTGTGCCGGCCAACTCGTCCAACGTCCACTCAAAGGCCGTAATGGTGGTGCGAGAGCCATCAGTCGGCCACCAGAACGCTCGGATGGCGCGATGCCCGGTGACGGGGAGGTGAGCGGGAGGGAGCAGCACAGCCTCGGCATCCAGCGTGGCCAAGACCCCGGCGGTGTCGTCTTTGAGCCAGGCGCGCACGTAGGCTGCCCGCGCGCCCTCGATCTCGCTCGAGTCGCGGGCTGCGAGTTGCCGCGGGCGGTCCATATCGGCGCTGCAGGCGGGCAGCAGGGCCATGCTCAGCAGGAGCACATGGCATGCGTAGGCGCGGAGTCGAGTCATGAGCTCATGGCCGTCGGGTGATGAGGCGCTCTACGCGCCAGGCCGACTCGCGGTTTCGGAGCGAGCCTCGTCCAGCTGTGTGCGGCCTAACCAGCGCATGCAGCTGACGGGCCGTCGTGGGGCTCGGCCTCGCGTGCTCGCGAGCCTCCGCTCGGCCGCTGTGGAGGCGTTGGTTTGTGTACCGCTGGCTCGCACTGCCCGCAGCTGATGCGCGATCCGTTAGGCCGATGCCCAAGCATTGCGCCAAATTGAGCACCTGATGAGCAGATCTCGTAAGAAGACCGCTATCGCAGGCATCACGAACGCGCGCAGCGAGAAGCTCGACAAGCGCCTCGCAAACCGAAAGGCCCGACGCCGCGCCCGCGAGGCCGTGCGCGTTACTCCTGCGGCGGACGTCTTTCCCGTCCTCCGAGCCGTGAGCAACGTCTGGACGTTCTCAAAGGACGGGAAGCGCTTCTTCGCTCAGGAGCGCTATCCGGAGGGACTCCGCAAGTGAGCCGGTCCCGGGCATGGCGTCGTCATCACGCCTGGCGCATGAAGCGTCGGGTCGAGGTCTACTACGGTGGCTACGCGCGGGGCAAGCCGCGGCCGCGAGGGCGGTTGGCGCGAACACGCCAGCCGTGCTCCTGCTTCATGTGCGGGAATCCGCGTCGCTACTGGCGAGAGGTCACGCTCCAGGAGCGCCGTGTACCCGGGGAAGACCGCGTCGTCTCGGAGGCCGTAACTCTCGAACCCGGCACGGCCTAACCAGCGCATGCAGCTGGCGGGCGCTCCTGTGGGAAGCGCCCGGCCACGTCGGAGCGCCGGCGCGGGGTGGACCATCGAGTTCGTATCGGCGGGGCTTGCCGCCCGCAGCTGATGCGCCATCCGTTCTATGAGAGAGACTGTCCAGGTCGCACTCCGCCGTCGCTGATTGCTGAGGGTTCGGGCCCAGGGCAGTCAGCCCCGATGGGTGGCAGGACGAGGCGTGACGGTGGTTCCGCGGGGCAGTCTGCTTCCGCATCGTTCGCTCCTCGGGTGAGCTTCCGGTCCGACCGAACGCTTAGGCCAGCATGGAGGGTCGCGCGCGCGCGAACCATAGTTCTATCTGAGGCTCGGCCGGGGGCCGGCCTGACGCCTCTTCGGGTTCTGCGGAGGGGCCTAGAGTTAGGCGAGTGCCTCGGCTGGACTGCGGGCCGGGCGCACTAGTATTTGCGAGACTGTCCTCCGCACCCTCGTCCGGGTCCTGGGAGCCGCCGTGGAGAGGAACGTCCCCTCGTCGCCCTCGAGGACCGGCGCTAGCGCGCTGGTGTCGTCAGCTGGGTCGGATCGTAGCGCTCTCCTCGCTTCCAGAGCCGGAGTGTCAGGGCCGCAAGCTTGCGGGTGAGCGTCACCCGCGCGAGCTCCGGCCGCATGCCCTGAGCGATCAGGCGGTGGTAGAACTCCTGCAGCGGCCCCGGCCGCGCCGTGGCAGCCGTCGCCGCACTCTTGAACACGTCCTTGAGCACGCGGTTGTGATTGCGATTCAGGCCCCGCGTCCGCGGTGCGCGGCGCCGCCGCACCACCTGACTCCCGACGACCAGGTAGTCGGCGCTGGAGTGAGTGACCACGGCCAGCCCCGCATAGGCCCACAGCTGCCGCTTAGTGCGAAACCGCCACGGCGTCCCCATGGTGGCCAGCAGCAGGGCCACGCGCACCGGCCCCAGGTAGGGGATCGTCCGCAACACGGCCCAGGCCGGATCCCGCCGGGCCTCGGCGAGCATCGCCGCCTTGACCTTGGGACGCAGCGCCCGCAGCCGGTCGAGCTCGGCGTAGAGGACTTGCGCCCGGAAGCGAGCCCCAGGCTCTGCCAGCTGGGCGAGCCACTGGGCGCGCTCCCGGACCTGGTACACCTTGGTCCCGCGGGTCGCGATCGCACGGGCGCGGAACACCGCTTTGAGCCGGAGCATCACGCGCGTGGCGTCCTCGACCAGATTCCGGTAGGTGCGGGTCAGCTCCTTCAGCGTCGCGTGGTGGGCGCTGCCATGATAGACCGCGCGCAGCCCGCCGCGGCGGAGCAGCTCCGAGAGCGCGTCGGCATCGACCTGATCGCCCTTGTTCCCCTGGCGCGGCGCCCCCCGGCGATCGCAGACGACGACCCGATCGACGAGCGGGGCCAGCAGGTCGTGCACCCACTGCGCCTGGGTGCCTTCCTCGAAGGTGAGGTGCACCGCCCCGCGCATCCCGCGGACGAACTCGGTGAGGGCGTGGCCGTCGGTCGGCAGCACGCTGCGCGCGATCACCCGCCCGCCCTCCTCCCGCACCGACGCCACGGTGCTTGCTTGGTGGACATCCAGCCCGACATACTTGGTCGTCCGTTTCATGAGAGCCGCTCCTTGCTGCTGGGGTCCATGGGTCTGGGCAGATTCCATGGTAGCAGCAGGGGGCGCGCTCTCAACATGCGTTAGGCGGCGCCAAACCGAGGCCACGGAGGAAATGAGATGCGCATAATCATCGCGATCTTCCTTTCCACTCTGGTCGGCGCTTGCGACTCGGCGTCCAGACGCCAGCAAGCGCAATTACAAGGGCTCCGAACTTCCTGTCGCCATCACTTTCGAGGAGATAGGCTTTCACCCTGGTCGCCGCAGCGATCTCGGGACCTACTTTGTGGTCGTAGACGTGGAGGGCACTCCCGGCGACGTGGCTAAGCAGAGTTGCCTCAACATTGGTCGCAACCTTTGTGGCGGCAAGACCGTGTGCTTCGTACACTTCTGGGCCGACCGCAGCAAGGCGGCAAGCTCCATTCCTATGACAGACGCGCAGGCTCCTGCCCAGATCGCATCGTACAACAAGAACGTGAACTCCGGCAACGACGCTCTGGTTTGTCACCCCTTCGGGTCTCCAGGCGAGAGGTGCTAGGAATCGGCGCCGCCTAACCAGCGCATGCAGCTGGCGGGCGCTCCCGAGCGGGCCGCCTGGCGGCGACCCACTTCGGTCGCGTGACCAAAGGACCATAGAATTCGTATCGGCGGGGCTGGCCGCCCGCAGCTGATGCGCAGTTCGTTAGGCGGCCAGAATCGTGAGATTGTCCCGTGGGCTTATGGGGGCGAACACCCGCGAAAGCGTGATGCCAATCCATTCTGGGGTTGCTGCAATGGCAACGGCCTCGCTCGCCGCCTGCCTTGCGGCTGCGTGCGCGGGCGGGTCACCTCAACCGCCCGAACACGCTCCGGTCGAATCAATTGTCTACGACGTCGTCATCCGCAACGGCCGCGTGATGGATCCGGAGTCCGGCTTTGACTCCGTTGCGAACATCGGTGTCAGCGGCGGAGTTATCGGGGACATCGGTACCCGGTCTCTCACCGGCCGCGCTGTGATCGACGCGACAGGGCTCGTTGTTGCCCCGGGGTTCATCGACGTCGTGTGGGAGCTGCCGCGGGCGTATGCACAGGTGCAAGTGCTCGACGGTGTCACGACCACCCTCGAGTTGTGGATCGGCACCGACGATGTGGACCGCTGGTACGCGGGACGTGAGGGGAAGGCGGTGACGAACTTCGGCGTCGCGGTCGGCCACGAGCGGATCCGGAGAGCCCTGATGGGCGACCCGGGGCTTCCGGGATCCCCAGGTGACGCCATGCACCGCGTCGCCACCGACGCCGAGATCCAGGAGATCCGGCGGAATATTGAAAGGGGTCTTGCCCGTGGGGCGCTGGCGGTCTCGCTCACCAACGTAACGCCCGCTGCGTCCGGATGGGAGACGTTGGAGACGTTCCGTGCGGCGAGGCGCGCCGGTGCCGTCGTGTGGGCCCCTCCCCGGGAAACTGGGAACTGGTACGTCGACGACATGCCCCGGTTCCTGACCGAGCTGATCGGGGCAGCTGCCGTCACGGGTGCCGGACTCTGCATCGTTCACATCCAGGCCAGTGGTGGTCCACACACACGTCGCCTGCTGCGCATCGTGGAAGAGGCGAGGGCGCAGGGGCTGGACCTGACGGCCGAAGTTTTCCCCTATACCTCGAATGTCTCGCACATCAGAGTTGTGGATTCCGAGGATTGGCGGACCTGGCCTGACGAGTGGTTCCGTGACCTCGAGTGGATGGTCACCGGCGAGCGTCTGACTCGCGAGACCTATCCCCGCTACCGCGAGCAGGATGGTCAAGTCATCGTGCACAACGACCACATCGAGCCCTTGGTGACCGAGGCGGTGGCAAGTCCCTTCACCATGATCGTGAGCGGCGCGTACCTCGACGAGCAGGGACATGGCCATCCGCGGGCTTCCGGCACTCATGCACGGGTGCTGGGCCACTACGTCCGTGAGCGACGCGCGCTGTCGATGATGGGCGCGCTTCGCAAGATGTCGCTCATGATTGCGCAGCGGCTGGAAGGCCGTGCTCCCGTCCTCGCCAAGAAGGGCCGCCTTCGCGAAGGTGCGGACGCAGATATCGTAGTGTTCGACCCCGACCGGATCATCGACCGCGCGACGTTCGGAAAGCCGACCCAGCCGTCGGAGGGTGTGCGCTACGTTCTGATCAATGGAGTCCTGGTCGTTCGGGACGGGCTCATTCAGCCGGGCGTGTTCGCCGGGCGGTCGGTTCGTGGACCCTATTCGAACGGGCACGAGCAGAAATGACGGCTGCGAAGGTTCACGGAGACCAGCTGCAGCCTCGTAGTGAGGGGCTCCTCGCTTCTCACTGGCCCGGCTGCTGAGCCGCCGCTCTGCGCCATCGCTAGGTGCGCCCCCACCTCACGTCACCCGATAATGGCTGACCTCATTCCGTCTCCCGAAGAGTTTCGCAAGCGAATCGCCGATAAGTACCCAGCTCAGCTCGGCGTGCACGGGGAGGTCACGACTGTTCTGGAAAGCCTGGTGAGTCGCCCTCGTTACTTGGCTGATATCGTGCACCGCGCGGTCGACATGCTCTTTACGCAGGCTTTCAAGTCGCACGTTAGCATGCACGAACTTGCCACGCTTGCACTCGTCGAGGACGCAGCTACAGTAATTCGACGCCTGCTCGAGCTATGCGTCCAGGCGATTTGGATCGCAAGAGACTCCTCGGAAGACGTCCGCCGCCGCCGTGCGGGAATGTTTCTGGCATTCCTTTGGCACAAATGGCCGACCGATCTAAAGGACCGGATTCCACAGGCTGAGCGTGACGCTTGGGAAGCGGTACTCGCGACCTACGGCAATGACTTCGGAGCCGATCGTAAGCAGTGGGGCCCGAACTTTGGCCAGATATTCGACGCGCTGGAAGAGTCCGATTTGGCTGCTGGTGAGCCAAAGGGCTCTTACCGGGACAACTATGCCTACCTGTCAAACGTCGCACACGGCAGCCCACCCTCGCTGGTGCACACTTATGCTCAACCGGTGATCCAGCTTCACGACGATCGCCTGGTACCACAGATGTTGGTCTTTGCCTCGATGTACAGCCTCGCGACCGCTATGGTTTGGAATGACCTTTTTCAGCTTTGTGACTCTAGCTTACTGGTGAAGCTCAGAGATAAGGTCCTGGCCATCTTGGGAAAACCGTAACCTGGCATCTTTGCGGATGTTGCCTAACCCACGCTTGCAGCTGCCGGGCGCGCTCGTTTTAGCGGAACGTAGAATTCGGAATCACGGGCGAGTCGCCCGCAGCTGAAGCGTAGATCGTTAGACAGCACGAAGGAGTCCTAATTGCGCCTGAGAGCCCCGGGTTTTCGGCTTGGTGCCGCGAACCATGTCGCCTTCTCGCCCAGCGGCAAGCTGCTGGGTCAGGTAGGGCGGCGCGTGGCGCTGTTCAGCGTCGCTGAGCGACGGGAGATCAGGCGCTCGGACTGGCACTTCCCCCATCCAGCGTACGTGACCTTCGATAGCTCCGACCGCTGGTTCGCGGTCCGTAGTACCACAGGGGCAATTGTCGTGTCGGAGGTGGCAACGGGTCAGCCTTTGAGCCGTCTTGCTCCGATGAGCGATACTGCGGATGACTCGCCGCTCCTGACTGGTCCGACAGATGCACACCTCGTGGAGGCCTGTACCAGCGGAGTACTACGCGTGCGCCGAGTCGAGGACCTAGCCGTCGAATACTCGGAGCAACATGCCACTGCCATGCTCGGGCGTGCAGGACACACTGTGGACCGCCGACATTGGGCCTTCGCTGTCAACGTGAAGAGGCTGGCTGCGCCAACTCAGCCACCCTGCCGCATCGAGCTGCGAGAGTGGCCGCTTGACCGCGGGACCCGCCGTACGCTCGGCGACTCCTTCGGGTTCATTGAGGGGCTTGCCATGGCTCCCTCAGGCGAGCGGCTGGCTCTCTTGGAGCGCCGCGAATCAAAGCCACAGCTGCGGCTCAGCATCATTAGCGCGATATCTGGATCGATCGAGCGGACGCGCGCCGCAGCCACGTGGCGCGCACATCGGGGCTTCGCCTGGTCGCCAGATGGTGCATGGATCGTCATCGGCACGGATGAAGGTCATGAGTTGGTGAATGCCTCTACCTTGGGTTCAGTGGGGTGCTTGGCCGGCGAGTACTCGAGTGATGCGGCTTTCTCCCCTGACGGCACTTTCCTCGCACTCGGGCGCTGGGGGCGCGGTCTTGTGTTACCCACGTGTGAACTCAGCGCCTATTTCCGTGAAGCTGCCCGGAAGGGGCCGGAGTCCGCTCACTGAGGCATCAGGGGCCAGCATCACGAGCGTGCTGTCTAACCCGCGCATGCAGCCGACAGGCCGAAGTGGGCCGGCCCTCCGCGCGGGCGCCAGCTCCCTCGAGGCCAAACAGCGGAAGCGTAGGATTGTGCCGGCGGTAGGATGAGGGCCTACAGCTGATGCGCAAGTCGTTAGACCGCGTCCACAAGGCTGATTCCTATGGCTCCCGAGCTCAGAAAGGCCACACCAGTACGCCTCCGTTCTCTGTCCCTCGACGAGCGATGGCTCCAAGACAGAATCGACGAGGACCCATCCCTCCTTGGGCTCGGCGAAGTACAGGTACTGAAGCGCGAGAAGCCCCAACCCACCGGTGGCCGGATCGACTTTGTGCTCTACGATCCCGATCAGGAGGTCCGCTACGAGGTTGAGATCATGCTCGGCGCAACAGACGAGAGCCACATCATCCGTACTATCGAGTATTGGGATCTAGAAAGAGAGAGATATCCAGCCTACGATCACAAGGCCGTCATCGTCGCGGAGGAGATCACCGCCAGATTCTTCAACGTCATCAGACTTCTCAATCGCGCGGTCCCGATGATCGCCCTTCAGCTAAACGCCTTCACACTCGACAACGCGATCGTCCTTCATTTCACGAAAGTCCTAGACGTCTACGAGGAGGCCGAGCCCGAGGATGAGCCAGGAGGCCAAGTCGATCGTCGGTACTGGGAAAAACGGGCAAGCGGCGCCTCCCTTGCAGTTGTAGACAAGCTCGTCGGGCTCGTCCAGGGCAAGATCGGTACGCCGAGGGTTACCTATAACAAGAACCACATTGCGTTAGGTACCTCAGGCAACAACTTCTGCTGGTTCCACCCGCCAAAGGAAGCCTCGCACTGCCACCTTCGTGTAAAGCCACACGTCGACGAGAGAGACCGCCTTGTGCGGCGTTTCGACGACACTGGCCTCTACGTGCGGCCGTTCCAACGGGAGCTCATTACCATCAAGCTCTCCCTGAAAGACATCGACACGCACAGCCCTCTGATTGAGGAGGTATTTCGCGCTTGCGAGTCCGCCTCGCATCGGTCGGACTGAGGACGCGGTCTAACACGCAAATGCAGCTGGCCGGCGCGTTCGTTTTTCAAGGAAGCCGTTGCTTTGTCCGCCGGCAGACATCGGTGTACGTTCAACATCACGCCGCCCGCGACCGAGTCGCCGGCAGCTGATTTGCAGACCGTTAGGCGGCGACTCCGCTCCGCTGGCAACCACGTGGCTAGGATTCACACGATGGTGAACATTGACCCGCGCCTGGTCTACTTTCGCGGTCTGGATTGGTATGACTCGCTCGCAGAGCCTGACGCCGAAGAGCGGTCAGCTTGGTACACGACCAAGCTTCAAGTCCCCGACTGCTGGGGGCTTCTTCTGACCGCCGCCCTGAACTATGCCACGTCGAAAGGACTCGAGGATCGCTTTAGGATGCGGTTCGCTTCGATTCGGCCCGCCGACATATCACCCGCCCGGGCTGACGCTGAGGGACGAAGCCCTAGCTCGCCCATTTGGGAGATCGCCAATGAACTCGTCGTGGCGGCGTATCTCGAGCATGTCGTGGGCTGGCGCCTACGCGAATCCGAACCCAAGGGGCGTGGGCAACGGCTGGGCGATTGGGAGTTCGAAATGCCGAACGGGCGGCGCGTATTTGTGGAAGTGAAGAGTCTCGCCGAGTCCGACCTAGTGCCTCGCGGCGTATACTCACGTCCCAGCTGCGCGCCCAGACTTCGAAATCTGCTAGCACGCGCATACGCGCAGCTACCGGCTGACGACCGGAGCAACCTAATAGTGGTCGTTGGACGCGAGTTGATATCGATTCCGTTCGGAATCATGCACGGCGATCTGTTCGCTGCGCTATTCGGCAGGTTTGAAGTCCGCTTCACTGTCATGACAGACGATCCCCAGATTACGTACGCGGGACCCTCGTTTCGCGATATGCTCGTCCAAGGCTCCAAACACAGGCGCCTTGGCGCGGTTGCGGGCCTCATCACCCGCGGCTTCATGGAACCAGGCCTTCACCTTTACGCCATTCACAATCCGTACGCCTTTTCGGAGCAGCGCCTGTCTGAGGAAGCCTTGGCCGGCGTTCATCAGTTCTGCTTCCAAGGCGCGCGCGGCTACGAGCAGGATGGCCGATTACCTGTGGTAGGCTGGGAGCGTCTGCGACACTTGGCATGGCAGCCAGAAGTCGCCGCCTAACTAGCGCATGCAGCTGACGGGCGCGGACGGAGCCAGACCCGGCTGGGGCGCCGCGCTCCGGTGGCGCTTCAAGGAACGTCCGTTTGTGCAGTGCGGGCCAGTCGCCCGCAGCTGATGCGCGATCTGTTAGGCGGCGACCTTTACCAGAGTCAAATGCTCCCACTTCGCTCACTGCTCCTCGCGGTCCTGGCCAGCCTCACGACGAGTGCCGACGCCACCGGCCAGAACCTCATGGTTCGGTGGACCGTCGTTCATGGGGCGCTGAACGAGAAGGGTCAAGTCCTACGACTCGGCGATTCGGTGGAAGTTGTGCAGTTGAAAGGAAGCTGGTCGTGCGCCGTGGGTGCGCCATCAAAACACCTCCCACGGTACGAGGCGCGAACGACGACCTGCTCGAAGGGCTCAGATTCCTTCGAGTTCTCGGTGCAATGCGAGCCCCAGCGGCCCAAGGACCACGGCCAAATCAGGCTTCGCGGTACGACCAGGCAGTCTGCCGACTTTATCGAAGTTGCCTGTGAGCTACTTGGCGCGACACCCTAGGCCGCCGACGTCTCCTGAGGTGGCGAGCAAGAGAGGGCCAACATGACCATGAAGCAGACGGCCTGTCCTGTGTGTGGTGCAGCATCAGACGGCGGTCCGTCACCCGGCGACTCCACCCTGTTCGCTTGCCCTCAGTGTGGAGGCTTCCGTTTGTCCGGCACAGCGATTGCGCAGCTGCAGAACGGCACCTTGCAGAAACCAGATCCGGACCGGTTCCGGGAACTCGTACAACACAAACGCGGAAACTCGACCGACTTCCCCACGATCACATCCGGCGATCTCGGTGGGTGAGAGGCGTTCGCCTTGCGGGTCGCCGCCTGATATCAACTTTGAAGTGCAACGTTGGCCCCGGTAGCGGGTGGGGCGTCTCTCTCTATAGTCCATAGCATTCCTCCGGGGTGAGGAAGCCGAAGCGCTTCCGCGGGCGGGTGTTGAGCGTGTGGGCGAGCCGGTCGCAGTCCGGCTGAGTGAGCGGCGCCATGCTGCGGCCCTTGGGGAGATACTGCCGGAGCAGGCCATTGGTGTTCTCGCAGGTGCCGCGCTCCCAGGCGTGATGCGGCGTGGCGAAGTAGAACTGGGCGCCGGTCGCGGCTTCGATCGCCCGGTAGTCATGGAACTCGGTGCCGTTGTCGGCCGTCACGGTGCGCACGGGTCGCCGCTGGCGCGTGATGAGCTGAATGGCCCGCCGGGTCACCTCGGTCGTCGAGCGGGCGGCCAGCTTGCCGAGCACGAGGTAGCCGCTGCGCCGTTCCACCAGGCTCAGCACGCAGTGGCGGTCCCCCGCCCCCAGCACCGTGTCCACCTCCCAATGGCCCACCTCAGTGCGGGCGGCGACCTGCGCGGGGCGCTCGGCGATGGGCCGTTTGCCCGCGAGGCGCCCGCGGCTGTCGTAACGGCCGTAACGCTTACGGCGCTGTTTTCCGCGCGCCGCGGAGCTGGGTGTAGAGGGTCCCGCCCTGGCGCCGGTCCGCCCAGATGTGGCGATAGATCGTCTCGTGGCTGATCGCGAGCCGCTGGCGGCGCCGGAGATAGCCCGCCACCTGCTCTGGGCTCCATTGTTGCTCGAGGTAGCGCCGCACCAGGGCGTAGTCGGCCGCGGTGAAGCGCTGATTCCGCCGGGCGCGCGACCGCCGAGTGCAAGCCCGCCCCTGCGCAAACGCCGGGCGGTAGGCGCCATCCGGCCGGCTATTACGCCGGAGCTCGCGACCGATCGTGCTCCGGTGCCGACCCAGCACGTAAGCGATGACGGCCGGGCGGTAGCCCAGCTGGCGGAGGATGCCCAACGTGTATCTTTCGTCCAAGGTGATCTGGGAGTACATGGGAGCCCGCATTCTCTTGGCGGAGAACGGAAGGCTACCACCCTCGCAGGTCACCTTTCTCGTGGCCCCCTGTGTTGCACTTAGTTTATGAATCCGCGCTGCCTAACAAGCGCATGCAGCTGACGGGCGCTCCTGAGTCAAGCGCCTACCGGCGACCGACTATCCAGCGCGGGTAGTCCATAGAATTCGGATCGGCAGGCATGGCGCCCGCAGCTGATGCGCGCTCCGTTAGGCCGCGGGAGCGCGCTTCGGTTCATCGCCGTTGACGCCATGCCGCACGTTGAGCAGGCGGAGATCGGCCCAG
>JBOGSE010000122.1:0-3293 GCA_050694895.1 bacterium
CTCCGGGCGGTCAAGTCCCTGATCCTGTTCTTTGCTCGCTCGACCGCCTTTGCGGACGGCCAGCGGGCGCAGAAGGTGCACCCGTTCCTCGAAAACGACTCCACCCGGCGGTGGTGGAAGCTCAAGATATGCACTTGAAATCCGGAGGTTCCCTGAGCCGTCAGGAGAGGATGGCACCGGGCCTTGGGAGGGGCAAGTCCGTGACGTGGATGCCATGCCTGGTGCGGTCGAGTACGGGCTGCGACCTCGGGGCCATTACGCTCGGTCATCCGCTGCTCGACGACTACCTGGCCTTCGTCGGAGCCCGCGGCCGACCCAATACCTTGCTCGCCCACGCCTTCGATCTCAAGGTCTTCTTCAGCGAGGTCCCCAAGGATCCGGCCCAGGTGACCTCCCGGGACGTGCTGTCGTTCATCGAGTCGCAGCGCCGGCCCCGTCGGGGACCACGGGTGGTTCGCCTCGATGACCGCGAGGCAGGCCTTTCGGCCCGCACGATCAAACGGCGGCTCGCGACTCTGGCCGGGCTGTACTCCTACCTGGTGGTGCGTGGTGACACTGGGGTGACAACCAACCCGGTTCCTCGCGGCCTGGCGACGCGCAGCCCCCGCGCGAAAGGCCGCGGCGTGCCGCTGATCCGGGCTCCGCGGACACTCCCTCGCGTGCTCGCCCCTGCCGAGGTGGATGCCCTGATCGGAGCGCTGCGCAGACGGCGGGACGTGGCCATGGTGGAGGCGATGGTGCTGGGCGGGCTGCGACGCTGCGAGGTGCTCGGCCTCCGCTTGGAGGACCTAAAGGTAGGTGAGCGGCGGGTGTTCATCGCGGAGGGCAAGGCGGGACACCAGCGAGTGGTGCCGGTGTCGAGTCGGTTCTTCTCCACCACGGGCGAGTACCTTGAGCAGGAGCGGCCTCGCACCTCGATGACCTCCCGGCTGTTCGTGGTGCTCAAGGGAGCCAACCGGGGCAAGCCCCTCTCGGCTGCAGGCCTGGACGAGATCCTGCGCGGCGCGCGCCGGCGGGCGGGCCTCGATCACCTCACCTGCCACGAGCTTCGCCACACCTGCCTCACCCGCCTGCGAGAGGCGGGGATGGCTCTGGAAGCGGTGCAGGCCCAGGCCGGACACCGCTCCATCGAGTCGACCCGCATCTACCTGCACCTGGCCAACGATTGGCTGGCGGGCGAGTACCGCCACGCCGTCGAGTTGATCGAGGCCCAGAGCCCGCCGGAGGAGGCCAGGACTTGAGGGCACATGCGGCGAGCGAGGAGCGCAGCTTGCTCCGCGCCTCGTACCTGTCGGCAGGCGGCATCGAGGTCGCCTCGCGCGCCAACGATGTGGCGGCGTTCTTCAACCGCTTCGGCAGCATCGAGAGCTGGCGCCAAGCGCCCCTGCACAAACAGCTGGCCGTGAACGGCGACACCCGCACCTTCGTCAACTGGCTGGCGCTGACCGGCCGCGTCAGGCTCAGCACCGACTACCTGCTTGTCAGCGAGAGCCGCGTCGCCAACATGGCCCGGCGTTTGCATCTGCACCTGCACGAGCGCCTTGCCGCCACTGCAGCGGACCTCGGGTTCACCCCCGGCGTGTTCGGGCGGCAGTGGCTGAACCTGGCTCGCCTGAGCAGCCTGAACGGCCTCCATCCAGAGGAGCTCACCGCCGACGGTCTCGAGTCGGGCCGGGAGGTCCTCCTCGCTGCGGCGGAGCGAGCGGGCCGCTCGCTCGTGTACCGCAAGGAGCTCCAGGCAGCATTCTTCGGGCTGGGCTCGACGCTGTTCCACGCCGGGATGATCGACCGGCTGCTGGACCGCCGGTGGCGCAGAGCCGGCAGGGCGGAAGTCCGCTGGGACGAGCTCGAGAATGACGCTCCGATGCTCACGGCAACTATGCGCCGCTACCTCGGGCAGATCGCGCTCAGCCTGCGTCCCGACAGCGTCCGTCACGCCGACACGTCGCTTCGGCTCTTCGCCCGCTTCCTCGTCGATGACTACGGGCTCGCCCGCGTGGCCGACGTGAAGCGGCCCCACATCGAGGCCTACAAGAAGTCGCTGGCCCTCCGTCCGGGATCGAAGGGGCCGACCTTGGGAAGGCCCACCATTCGGGGCCACCTTGGCGTCCTGCGTGTGTTCTTCGACCGCGTCATCGAATGGGACTACGAGGATGCCCCCGTCCGGACGCCGATCTTCGCTGGAGACCTCCCGGTCAAGGAGGAACCGCTTCCCCGGTTCCTCGATGACGGTGCCGCGGCCAAGCTCTTGCGGACAGCCCGTGCCGACCCCGACCCCTTCGTCCGCCTGTCGGTCGAGATGCTGGCCCGCACAGGAATGCGCAAGGGGGAGCTCGTCCGCCTGACCGTCGACGCGGTCGTGCAGATCGGCTCCTCGTACTGGCTGCGGATCCCCCTCGGAAAGCTCCACAACGATCGCTACATCCCGTTGCACCCGCAGCTCAAGGAGCTTCTCGACGAGTGGCTCAAGCGCCGCCCCGCCACGCTGCGGTCTCCGCTGATGTTCACGGACAAGGGCCAGCCCATCAGTCACGCCCGAGTGGACGCTGCCATCCGCAAGGTCGCCGCGGCGGCGGGCATCGGCCACATCACCCCGCACCAGCTCCGCCACACGCTCGCGACCCAGGCGATCAACCGAGGCATGTCCCTCGAGGCCATCGCTGCGCTATTGGGGCACAAGAGCCTCGCCATGACGATGGTGTACGCCCGCATCGCCGACTGCACCGTGGCCAACGAGTACTTCGCCGTGAGCGAGAAGGTGGAGGCACTCTACGACCAGCCGAAGGAGCTTCCCGCCGATGCCGAGGGAACCGAGATGGCAAAGCTGCGCCGTGAGATGCATCGCCGGATGCTCGGCAACGGGTACTGTGCGCGGCCCGTGGGGCTCGACTGTCACTTCGAGTCGATCTGTGAGTCGTGCACCTTCTTCGTGACCACAATCGAGTTCAGGCCCACGCTGCAGCGCCAGCGGGATGACGCTGCTGCCAAGGGCCAGGTCGGTCGTCAGAAGATCTTCGAGGGACTGCTCTCCCGCCTCGACAAGGAGGCCTCGTGACGCCCGAACCGGACCGTATTGACCTTTGTTCGTCTTGTTGCTTGACACGATCACCGACATAACTCAAGAAGTCGATGCCTCGGCCCTTCTCGCTGAGGTCGACCATCTGGACCTTGGCCTCGGAGACTGCGAGGCCCAGGTCCGCCAGGATCGCTCTCAGGGCTCGGAGGGCCGCTTCGGCTCGCTCCTTGCTGGGACAGAGAACCAGCAGATCGTCCCCGTAGCGGACCAACGCCCC
>JBOGSE010000123.1:0-7530 GCA_050694895.1 bacterium
CAGCCGACAGGCCGAAGTGGGCCGAAGCTCCGCTCGGGCGCGAGGCTCCGAGAGGCCGATCAGAGGAAGCCTTGATTTGTGCGGGCGCGAACATCATCGCCTGCAGCTGATGCGCGGGCCGTTAGGCAGCACCCTAACCATGCCTACTGACGAAGAACTCCGCCCACGCGCCCTGCTATCTGTCCAGAGAGCACTTCTCGGACAGATCACGCCCACGATGCGAGCGATCTCCGTCGAGTATTCGCCTGCTCACATCCGAATCTGGGTTTACCACGACGGGCCGATGTCAGCCGAAGCCTCAGAGGAGTTCGACCAAGTGGCTGTAACGAGTGTCGTCGCTGACTTCCCGTACCCGGACCGGAACGACCCAGCCGTGGATTGCGCGTTCGTCCGATGCGACTCGCCGGACCCGGTTCCGGCTCGTGGCACGCTGGTCTTCGCGCGCCAGGGCACTAATTGGGTGCTGCCTAACTAGCGCATGCAGCTGGCGGGCGCTCCTGAGCCGGTCGCCTGGTGGCGACCGAACTCAGTCGCGCGGCTGTGGAACGTAGATTTCGTATCGGCGGGCACGTCCGCCCGCAGCTGATGCGCGGTCCGTTAGGCTGCCCCGGACGCTTCTAATGATCGACCCAGCTACCTGCTACATGTGCGAGAGAACGGCCTCTACAACGGAGCACGCACCTCCGAAATGCTTCTTTCCCGAGACGAAGGACGTCGGCGTCGATTTGCGCGTTGGCCTCATCACCGTACCATCGTGCGTGGAGCACAATACTTCCAGATCAAAGGACGACGAGTACGCAATGATATTCGTCGTGACGCACTTCGAAACAAACGCCCTCGCCCGTGATCAATTCAGCACGAAGTGCATTCGGTCGCTCCGACGCAGCCCCGCCTTCACGAGTCGCGTCTTCACGCAGCCAAGAGATGTAAGGGTCGATGGTCAACCAAGCATCGTCGTTGACGTGGACAGAAGGCGGTTCGATGGCGTGATGGAGAGCACATGCCGCGCTCTCTTCTACCACGAGAGGCAACGCAAGCTCCTCGACCCTCTATTCGTATGGAGTCCGGCATTTCGGCATTCAAATCTTGAACCCGACGTTGACGAGGCCACACTCGCCTTCACGGTCAGGCGCGTGCTGCAGGACCAGCCAAGGGCAGGCCGTAACCCTGATGTATTCTGGTACCAGAGTGTTGAGCATCCCAGTGGAATCACGGCCTTTCGGCTCATGTTCTATCAGGGCTGCTCAGTCTATGCGGTTGCGACTCGCGAGCCCCTTGGCGCTGGCAGCCTAACAAGCGCATGCAGCTGACGGGCGCTCGCACAGGCCAGGCCCCGTGCGCACCGGGGCGCCGGCCCGGGGTGGACCATAGCATTCGTAACGGCGGGCTTGCCGCCCGCAGCTGATGCGCGATCCGTTAGGCAGCGCGTGAATGAGGAAGGTCTAATGTCTGCTCCGGTGGCGAAACTAGCCCGTGACACAGTTTCGCGCGCGTGGGCGGATGTCCATGCCCAAGGCCCGATCGCGGCGGCTGAAGCAGCATCCTCCTCGCTTACGCAACTCCTGATCGACCATGCCTCTCTTCACACTGTGCCGGAGATATCGCTGCGGTTGGCTCTGAGTGCGGCCATCCAGGCAGTTCCCGAAGAAATCGCCTTGTCATCAACTTCAGCGTTCAGCCTTCTGTCAGTCCGTGTCTCGCGGGCAGTCCAAGGTTTACTGCGGCCTGAGTTAAAGGATCTCAGGAATCGAGCGCGCGCGCTCGTTCTAAGTTGGTTGACGCGAGACGAAGAAGCGTTTCAGCTGTCACAGCTAGTGATGGGCAACTGGATCGCCCGTCAGGTGGGGCTTGATCACCATGAAAAGTCCAATGAATCCGCGATCTGGGCGCTCGGCGGGGTGGTCGCCATCATCGGTGTGCGAGTTGCGGAGGACATTTTCATAAAGCACGGTGGGAGGATAGCAACCCTGTCCGGTTGAGGTGCGCCCTGCGTAACACGCACCTGAAGTGGCGGCGCCCCGCGGCTGTGGTAGAATTCCATTGTGAATTGCACAGTCAGGCGCCGCAGTTTACGCGCACGCCGTTAGGCATCGCCGCTACGTGTCCTGGCAACCGAACGAAGAGGAACTTCGCAAAGGCGCGCCACATGTGGCGTTTGAGATTCGCGCCTTCCGGTCTGCCTGGGAGCATTACCAGTCGAACACGTTCGCATACACAGCCTGGTTCATCCATTGTCGCAACTTGATGGGTTTCTTCGACGGGCGCGGAAAGGACAGAGATCTCTTCGCCCGACATTACATCGACGGCACGGCTTGGGATGACGCGCTGAAGGGCTTGGTGCGGCCGGGGAAGTATGATCATTGGTGGGATACCGTGTCGCGGCTGGCCGCTCATCTGACCTTTCACCGGGTCGAGCTAGAGACGAGGGATTTCGTTCCCGACGCTGCTATTACGAAGCACCTGCTCGGGCTCGCGCTTCAGTTCGTCCAGATGCTCCCTCCTCCTCGGGCGGCTTGGTTTGGAGATCTGCTTCTGTGACCCACGCGCTGCCTAACACGCGCATGCAGCTGGCGGGCGCTCGCGTGGCGAGTCGGCGTGCAGGCCGGAGCGCCGTCGCGGGGTGGATCGTAGAATTCGGAACTGCGGGGCTTGCCGCCCGCAGCTGATGCGCGAGCCGTTAGGCCGCAACGTGGGCCCGTGACGCGTCGCGATAGCCGCCCCGCCACTTTGCGTAAGGTGCGCCGTGAAGTACCTGCTTTCCTGGGTTGCGCTCGCGGTTGCCACGACTGTCGGGCTCGGCGCGCTCAACTGGCCTTCCTACCGCCGGTTGGTCGCCGATGGCGCGTCCACCAAGGCGTCGGTCATCGAGCTACTGCCTCGTGAGCATCATTTCGTTCGATACGAGTTCGACGCTGCCGGGCGCCACATCCAAGGCCGCTCCACGGTCTGGCCGCCCAACCCTCCGTTCGAGGCGCTGGCCGTCGGGGAGTCACTACTCGTTCATTACGACCCGTCAGATCCGACCAATGCAGTCCTCGGCAATCCGCGCATTGCTTTGGACCACGAAACGCGTTCCATCGCTCTCGGCGCGCTGGTCCTTCCCACGTTTATCATCGGTATCTGGGCTTGGCGGAATCGGCATGCCGGCAATCGATCACGAGTTGCGGCCTAACAAGCGCATGCAGCTGACGGGCCGTCGGGTGGCTCAGCATCCGGTTAGAGCTAGCTTCCGTCTGGCCGCTGTGGAGGCGTTGGTTTGTGAACCGTGGGCCTTTACTGCCCGCAGCTGATGCGCGGTCCGTTAGGCAACATCCGCCCAAGAGGCTCATGGAACGTCTCGTCGCGCGAGCGAACCGTTCTCACACCGCGGCCAAGATCGCCTTCGGCGCGGCCTTGGTCGCCGCTGGCTTTGCGCTGCTGCGCACCGGAGCGCCTGCGGCCCTGGGGTGGACGGTGCTCGTGCTCGGGCTGGTCATGGGAGCCCTGTTTCTGCGCGCCTTGAGCGACGACGACGAGGTCTTCGTACTGGACGGGCGGGGCGTAACCTGCCGCTCGTTACCAATCGGCACGGTGCCCTGGTCCGATGTGCGCGACGCCCAGTTACAGACCATCTCCCGCACGCGGGTGGTCGCGCTCGACCTCGTCGACGTTGAGTCGTATCTGCTCCGCCTTCCGTTGGCCCGGCGCCACATAGCCCGCAAGACGCTCGAGGCCGGGCTTCCGCCGTCCTGTCTTCCGATCACGGGAACGGACGCGGATCCCGACCAGGTACTCGCGGCCATCCGGGCGCACCTCGGTCAGTGAGGCGCGGATGTTGCCTAACAAGCGCATGCAGCTGGCGGGCGCTCCTGAGCCAGCCCCCTGGCGGTAACCAATGTGGTAGCGCGGGTGGACCATAGAGTTCGTATCGGCGGGCTTGCCGCCCGCAGCTGATGCGCGATGCGTTAGGCGCCACCCGGAAAGGACAGCAATGCACCGAGCCTCGGTTGGCCTGCCGCTGGTTGCCTGTCTCGTCACGAGCTGCAACTCGGGCTCATCGCCAGCTGAGGCCCATCGGCCGGAGACCGTCGGCCACGGCAGGCCGACAGTATTCGCCAGAGGCCAGGGCGAGCAGCTACTGATGCGGGGCAGCCGACCCTTGTTTATCATGGCGGACGCTGCAACCGTCGGCTCCCGAACTCTCGTTGCCGGATATGAGGACGTTCCGCCCGGCGATTCCGTACGGGCCCACACGCACCTCGGTGAGGACGAAATCATCTTCGTGCATCGGGCTCGGTCGACGTCCTCCTGGGTGACTCCACCCATCGAGCCACCGCCGGGGCCAGCATCTTCGTTCCACGCCGGACCTGGATCGGGCTCCGGACCGTGGGGGCAGACACGGCCGGATTCTTCTTTGTTTTCAATACGCCTGCGTTCGAGAAGTGTCTCCGGGCATTGTCGGCCCGCCCCGGTGAGCAGTACGTACCACTGGGGGGCGAGGCTCTGCAGCGTGCCAGCCGGGAGTGTCACTGGGTGCTGAAAGCACCCTGATTTGGGTGCCACCCGGTGGCGCCTAACAAGCGCATGCAGCTGGCGGGCGCGGTTTGTGTCGAGCTCCGCTCGACAGCAGCCCGCCGCTGTCGCGCTGCGGAACATAAGTTTGCGCAGTTCGGGTATTCCGCCCGCAGCTGATGCGCGATGCGTTAGGCGCACGCCACGTGCATCACTGCTTGTCGGCCGATCCTCGGGCGAGGTTCCAGAACGCCCGCGGGTCCACCACGGGCAGTGGCGCTCGAGGCCCCAGCACCAAAAGGTCCTGGTCGCCCGTGACGAGGAGGTCCGCCCGGCCCGCGACGGCACTGGCCAGCACCCAGGCATCCGCACGATCGCGGACCGGGACGTCCAGCAGTTCGGCCGGCTTGGGCACCACCTCGTGCTCGCGGAGGAACGTCTCGACGGCATCGATCGCGGCGGCCTGAAGTTTGAGCTTCTTTCCCAGGACGCGCCGGAGCTCACCCAGCACCACCTCCGGCACCACGAGCTCGTGTTCGGCCAGGATGAGACGCAGGACATCGGCCGCCAACCCGCGGGTCGCCAGCGCGGCCACCAGCACATTGGTGTCGAGGCAGACCCTCACGAGATATCGCGGTAGACATCCTCGTCGGTGAGATAGCCGCGCGCCTCGGCATACGGCAGAATGCGGCGGCGGAGCCCCTCGAAGCGGGCCAAGGTGAGCTGGCGGCGCAGGGCATCGCGCACGATGTCGCTCTTGCTGCGCCCGGTGGCCCGGGCGGCGGCTTCAAGCTGCCGGTCCAAGGCGGGGTCGAGCCGGATGGTGAGGGCGGCGTCCTTCATGTATGACAATGTAGTACACGGGGCGGCGCCTAACAAGCGCATGCAGCTGACGGGCGTTCGCGGGGCGGGCGCCGCTTGGCACAAGTCGCCGATTCGCGGTAGATCATAGAATTCGTATCGGCGGGCGTGCCGCCCGCAGCTGATGCGCGAGGCGTTAGGCGGACGTCACATGCGTTCTCTCTGGAGCGGCTACGAGAGAAGAGAAGGTGGTCCCCGATTCCCTTTCCGCGCGTGAGCGGCTTCTCGCTGAAGCGGCCACATTCATCAGGAAGGCCCGTCGCTTACCCGGGGTCCGCCGCATCGCCCTCTTGGGCTCGGTCCTAACTGATAAGTCCGAGCCAAAGGATCTGGACCTCCTGGTCTGGATCGATCAAACTGCTGATCTCCCAGTTCTCGCGACGCTTGCGAGGCGTCTCCAGGGTCGGCTCCAGAGTTGCGGGCGCGGAGCCGACGTCTTCCTAGCCGACGAGCGAGGCGAATATCTCGGCCGCACCTGTCCATGGAAGGAATGCAGGCCTGGACTGCGAGTGGCGTGCGATGCGCAGCACTGCGGCAGGCGGCCGCACCTGCATGACGACCTCCGGGCAATCTGCCTGGCGCCTGAAATGGTCAGCGCGCCCCCGCTGGAACTGTGGCCAGACATCACTCGGCGATGCGAGCTCCCGGCGGACGTGGAGAACATGTTGGCTCAGTTGCAGGACGCCGCCTAACCAGCGCATGCAGCTGGCGGGCGCTCCCGGGGCGCGCGCCCGTGTGGGCCGGAGCGCCGGCCCGCGGTGGACCATAGAATTCGTGTCGGCGGGCACGCCGCCCGCAACTGATGCGCGATCCGTTAGGCGGCACGTAGGCTCCAGCTTGCGAGTGGGATGCCGCGCACGAGTACCGGCATAACGCAGCGTCGTCGACACCTGGGACCGGGCGCACAACGTGAATCCCATCATTCCGGAAAGGCCTGCCGAGCAGCAGCCAGCGCCGCCGAGTCCGGGATTCGTAATCCAGCCCGAGGTGGTGCAAGAGCGCACCGCGGAAGCGCAGCGGGAAGCGGAGCACATCGAGATCGCCGCCAAGGTGTGGGCACTCATCACCTTTCAGGATCTTACGCGGGCCCAGGCGGCGATCGATTGGTCACGCGATGTGGGCGCTCGCGTCATGGCGTTCGTACGCACGCATCAGACGATGGTCGAGTGGTTCTTCATCGTGGCCCTGCTCGGCTGGCTGTATCTATGGCTGGTTTAAGTGGCTCTACTAATCGTGCCGCCTAACCAGCGCATGCAGCTGACGGGCGCTAGCTGCGCCGGCGCCCGTGCGACGCCCGACGGCGTCGCTGCGATAAGGACCATTGATTTGTCCGCCTGCGGGCTTGCTGCCCGCAGCTGATGCGCGATCCGTTAGGCAGCACCCGCTAGATTCCTCACATGCGACTGCCGGCTGCAGAGCGGGCGTTCATTGATCCCACCAAGATCCGTGACTACCTGCTCTCCGCCGAGCACCCGATCGGCCGGTTCAAGGCAGCCGTGTTCCGGGCAGCCGGCTACTCGCGGGACGACTGGAAGCAGCTCCAGAAGGACCTGCTCGTGCTCGCCCAAGCAGGGGAAGTGTCGCGGGGCGGGACCACCCGGTTCGGAAGCAAATACCTGGTGCGTGGCAGATTAGGAGGAGCCGCTGACCGTTCGGTTCGCGTGATCTCAGTATGGATAGTTCGCACGGCCGAGGACTTTCCGCGTTTCGTGACGGCCTATCCGGAGGAGGGCCCATGAAATTCCGGCTGCTCGAGACCGTGGTCCTCGAGCGCGATCTTCCCGAACACGGGCTGCGCAAAGGAGACCTCGGCGCCATCGTCGAGGTGTACGAGCCCGATGCGCTCGAGGTGGAGTTTGTCACCGCCTCAGGCAAGACGCAGGCGCTCGTCACGCTCGCAGTGTCCGATGTGCGACCGGTCCAAGATCAAGACCTGGTTACCGTGCGTCCCGTTGGCCCGATCACCCGGGGTGCTGCCTAACCAGCGCATGCAGCTGACGGGCGCTCGTGTGGCAAGTACCGCTCAGCCTAAGCTGCCGATCCGGGGTGGACCATAGAATTCGGATCGGCAGGCATGGCGCCCGCAGCTGATGCGCGCTCCGTTAGGCCGCGGGAGCGCGCTTCGGTTCATCGCCGTTGACGCCATGCCGCACGTTGAGCAGGCGGAGATCGGCCCAG
>JBOGSE010000124.1:0-2574 GCA_050694895.1 bacterium
GGTATCGCCCTGATGTCATGGGGGAGGCCGATCTGAATACAGATCACTCCAGGTATCCGCGCCTTCGAATCATCGATGGCGCGGATCGTCGCGTGCGCGTATGGGCTGCGGACGACGACCGCGTGCAGCATCCCCGGGAGCACGACGTCGTCTACGTATTGTGCGCGGCCGGTGAGCAGGCGCGGGTCTTCTTTGCGCTTCAGTGACGCGCCGATGATCACTAGATGTCCATGACAGCCTTGCGCTGGCCGCCGTCGAGCGTGATCCAGGCCCCGTTCATGAAGCTTGCGCGCGCGGACGCCACGAACACAACGACAGCGGCCACCTCTTCGGGGGTGCAGATGCGCCCAAGGGGCATGCTCTTCACCGCCTGCTTGCCGGCCTCGTCGAACGACATCCCCTTGTCGCGCGCATACGCCCGCACAAGGCCATCCCACCGCTCGGTCGCCACTGGCCCCGGGTTCACGGCATTCACGAGGATGCCCTTCGGTCCATACTGCTCGGCGAGCGCCGAGGTCATCGCCAAATCGGCGGCGTTGGCGGCGCTCGCGGTTAACTCCCAATAGGCCGGTTTGATGCCGTCGTTGCCGACGACATTCACGATGCGCCCCCCGCCCCGCTTGAGCAGATGGGGAATCGCCGCCTTCGAGGAACGCACGTACCCCATGAACTTCAACTGCAGGCTGACTGCCCAGTCCTCCTCGGTAAGGTTTTCGATCAGGCCGCCCGGCGATGCTCCCGCGCAGTTTACCAGGACATCGAGTCCGCCGTAGTGCGCCGAGGCGCCGTCGACGCAGCGCTTTGCGTCCTCCCACTTCTGCATGTCGCCGGAGACCGTGAACACCGGCCGTCCACTCGCGGCCCGGATCGTCTCGGCGGCCCGACGCAGCCCGTCGGTGTTGCGCGCGCAGAGGGCCACACTGGCGCCCTCGCGCGCAAACTCCATCGCGCAGGCCAGGCCAATGCCCTTCGACCCTCCGGTGATGAACACCACTTTATCCCGTAGTCCCAGATCCATACGCTACCTCCCGCTCTCAGCTCCGTCGCACGCCTGGGCGGGCAACAGGCGCCGCCGTGATCTCACACGCCGCATCTCTCAGCAACCGAAAGGTGTGGTCCCTCACCTGAGCCGGATCGTCCCAGGGGCCCGTCGTCTGGATCACGGCGACGCGATGCATCACGCCGGCTTCACCGGCTGGGTGAGCTCCACGAGCACGCCGCCGGCAGAGCCCGGCGCCAGGAACACGATAAGCGTATCACCCGCGCCTGCTCTCGGCGCCTCGTCTTGCAGCGCCACGCCGCGCGCCTTCAACACCTCCAGCGTGGCGTGAATGTCATCCACCTGCAGCGCGATGTGCTGGATACCCTCTCCACGATCACGCAGCCAATCTGCGTTGAACCCATCCGGCGTCAGCGGCTCGATGAGTTCAAGGAACGTGCCCCCAACCGGTATGAAGCCGATGCGCAGCAGTCCCGGGCCGTAGTCCTCCCAGGCCGTCACCTCGAGTCCCAGCGCCTCCAGGCGCGCCGCGGCCGCGCGCGCGTCCCGCACGAGGATGCCGATGTGATGCACACCGGAGGTCACGCGCTTCACGTTACTCATCATCGACCCAGGCCGCGACCCGCGCGGGACCCCCGTTGCCGCCCTTGACAGGGACGGGCATCGCCAGAAGCGTGAAGTCCCGGGCGCCGATGCGATCGAGGTTGATCAGGTTCTCGATCAGGCACACGTTGGCGCCCAGCGTGATCACGTGCACCGGGTACAGCGGCTCTCCTGCCGGCTTGGGCGGTCCGCCGTCCACCGCAAAGTCCACACCGAGCGCGCGCACCCCACAGTCCACCAGCCACCGGGCGGCATCCGTGGAGAGGTGCGGATTGTCACGATAGAAGGAAGGATCGTTCCACTTGGCCTGCGCCCAGCCGCTCCACAGCACCACGCGCCGGTCGCGCAGGCCGGCCGCGTCGCCCGCGGCCTCCCGCAGGGTCTCGACGGCGAACGGTTGCCCCGGCCGTGCGGCCGGGCGCAGATCGAGCAGCACCGCCGGACCGTTCAGCCACTCGAGCGGCACACGATCCATGGTCAGCCCATCTTTGACGAAGTGATAGGGGGCGTCGATGTGCGTGCCGGTATGGACGCTGAACGTGGCAAACCAGTTGGAGAGCCCGTGGAGGTCGTGGTGATGGATGGGAACGGTGAAGATGCGTGGGTGGCCCGGCACAGGCTCGACCTCGGCTCCCCATGGAATCGTCAGATCGACCAGCCGCACCCTGCCTCTCCTCAGCCGCCGATCAACAGGCGCCCATCGTCCACCACGGTCCGGCCGTCGAGCTCGACCGTCGGGCGCAGAAGCAGGCCATCGAGATGGAGCTCACTCGTGATCGTGCCGCCGATCACGTGGTTATCGCCGATGGCGACGTGCACCGACCCACGGAGCTTCTTGTCTTCTGTCATCGAGCCGATCAGGCGGGCGCGCTCGTTCGTGCCGATCGCAAACTCCGCGATGTTCGTCGCATTGGCATCCGCAGCGGCGATCATCTCGCGCAATACCCTGGCCGAGGCCCCACCCTCCATGG
>JBOGSE010000125.1:0-18932 GCA_050694895.1 bacterium
TGATCCTCGACGAGCCGTTCACCGGTCTCGATCTCGACGCCGCGCGACGGCTTACCGCGATGATCCGCCAGGGCGCGGGCGGCCGGGCCGTGCTCTTCGCGACGCATGACCCCGGCGACGCACAGGCACTGGCCGGGCGGGCCGCGGTGCTGAGGGACGGCCGGCTCAGTGAGCTCACCTCACCGGGATCGCTGGACGCCGCGCAGTTGGCACGATGGTTCGCCGGAAGACGGTGAGCAGGGAGGCAAGAGCGGGGGCGATGCGCCTTTTGTGGCTGATGCTCGGCAAGGACCTGCGCCTCGAATGGCGGACGCGCGAGATCGTCACCACGATGGGACTCCTCGCGCTGCTCCTGGTGATCATTCTGGCCGCGGCGGGGACCAACGCCGCCGCCTCCGCGCCCGCGGCCATGTGGGTGACCTACGCGTTCGCCGCCTCCATCGGGTTGGGGCGCACGTTTGCCTCTGAGCGCGACGACCTGGCCGCGCTTCGGCTGGCGCCGGTCGATCGGGGCATGATCTTCGCGTCGAAGGCCCTGGCGAACTGGACGGTGCTGACCGTGGTGCAGGTCGTGTCCATCCCGGCGTTTAGCGCCTTGTTCACCGAGGCTATCTGGATGCGCCTGCCGGCGCTTGCGCTGCCGCTTGCCCTCGGCGGCGCGGGACTGGCAGCGGCCGGCACGCTGTTTGGCGGGCTGGTCGCACAGACGCGTTCGCGCGAAGTGCTTCTGCCGATCCTGATGCTGCCCGTTATTCTCCCGGTCCTGATCGCGGCCGTCGGTGCGACGGCAGGCATCATCGACGGTCAGCCGCTGGGGGCGGTGCGTCCTCAATTACAATTGCTGGGGGCCTTTGATGTGCTTTTCGCGGCATCGAGCGTGCTTCTGTTCGACGCCATCGTGGACGAATGACGGCCGAATGAGGCGTGCGGTTCTCTCTATTCGTACCTATGCGTCATCGTAGCGATCATACCCCGAAGGATCCGTCACGATCTTTGCTGGCTTCTCGCCGAGCACCTTCTTCAGGAGACCAAGGGCGTTCCCTTTTGTTTGGTCGGTGCTCTGCTCCATGGATTTGCCGGCCTCTTCGAAGGTCGTGTTGGTGATCGACTTCCCTTCTGGCTCGGCGCCGGCGTGTCCCACTCCCATGGGGTTGTCCGGCATGTTGCATCCGCAGTTGTAGCACATCGTCTTTCTCACCCACCCTTCATGGACCGGGGACCACGGTCTCCGGTGCGCGGACCCCGCAACTCCCCCGTGGTCTCTTTTAGAAATTATACCGAATCTTCCTAGATCGCCGAACCGGGTGCTCTCGCGGAAATGGACAAGCACCACTAAAGTACGAGACACGGTACCAGGGCGCAAGGGGGAACGAAAGGATGGGCAGAGAGAGCACCGGCCCCGGCCGGCGGAGGTTACGGTCAAGAACTTACCCTATCCGGCGAAGCAATCTGACATGGTCCTCGAGCCGGACTCTGATCTCTCGAACTCTAGCGCGACCGGCGCTGCTTGGTCATCAAGGCCGACGTGCGGGCGCCTGACGCGTACCGCGACGCGATCGCCAGGACGGTGCGGAAGTTCGAACATCTCAACATCTTGGTCAACAATACGCCTACCAGCTCGGTCAGAAGCGGTTCGAGGATACACGATGATCAGACGTTTCTGAGACGCGGCACGTCCGCAGTCTCCGTCGCAAGCTCGCGAAGAACCCCTCCGCGCCCAGGCTCATTCTGACGAAGCCTGGGATCGGATACATCTTGGTTGCGCCGGAGCGGCCCGATGACGTGGCAGATCGGAAGAGATGACAGCCATGACCTTCGTAACGCGCAGGCCTGGGTTCGAATCCGCTCGCCGACTCCAGAAGTGGCCCCTTTTAGCTTTTCTGGTCGCTGCTGCTATCTGCCTGCTGCCCTTTTTAGTCTCATTCTCCAGAAGGACAATTCCGTCGATCACGGCCAGCAGTCGCATGCACTACTCCCGCGGGACGGGATCGCCGAGGCGGATCCCCGCCGGCTTGCCGCAGAGACCCGCCCCGCTTAGAGTAAATGGCGAGGAAACCATTTAGAAGCGGTGGCTCGAAGGCGCGCTTCTATTGCGTTTCAGATACCAGGGGAGCGCCTCCAGTCCCCCGACGAGCGGGCTCGCTACGACGACGCTACCAAGTGCATCTGCTGCGCCGCCTGCGCAGCGTCCTGCCCGGTCTATTGAGCTAATCACCTGTATGTCGGGCAGGCGGCGATCGTGAACGCGCACCGGTTCATGCTCGATAGCCACGATCAGGCCACCGATGAGCGCCGCACGAATCTTTGATGGACGCTTGGGGCCCTGGCTGCCGGACCATCTGGTACTGTACCGACGCCTGTCCTCGGGGTATCGAGGTCACGAAGGCAATCCAAGACGTGAAACGCGATCTTCTGGGTCGGCTGGTATCTACGCGGTAAAGTGGAGGTGGGCGAGATGGACGGGGCACTTCCCGTGAATGTGTACCATGAAGTTCACAAGGTTATGGTGGCGGCGCCCCTGCCGGGCATGGAACCCCGAAACATCCGGGTTGAGGTCGCCGGGCGCCGTCTCTCGATCCATGGAGCGCTTCGGGGGCCGGGTCAGAGACGAAAGCAATACGTGCTTCGCCAGTGGACGGCGGGACCGTACCATTGCACTGTGGACTTGCCCGCTTCAGTGGATGCGACCAGGGCCAACGCGACATTCGACAATGGCGTGCTGGTTGTGATCCTGCCACTGGCTGCGCAGCCGATCTCAGGAACCATCTCGATGCTGAAGATCGGTACTACCAAGGGGCAGCTGATCCGTCACGTCGGTTTGATCCCCGTCGCTCGTTGAGAGGGGGTCCACTCCGAGGTGATGGGTGGCTGAGCGTCCGCGCGTCGTTATCGTCGGAGGGGGCTTCAGCGGGTGTGGGCGGCGCGCGCCATTGGGCCGTGGGCGGGTTGATGTTTTGCCGTAGGTCGACGGAGCTGCGCGGCTTGTAATCTCATTCGCTCGCAGGGAGGCTGGGGAGCATGGTGGCACGCCGCACCACAGCAGAGAGGGCGAAGGGGCTCGTCGTCCAATTGAAACGCGCATATGATCCCCCGTCCCCGGGCGATGGATCGCGCGTGCTGGTCGACCGGCTGTGGCCGCGCGGGGCGACAAAGGAGAAGCTCAAGATTGACGCCTGGATGCGCGAACTGGGGCCTAGTGACGCCCTGCGCAAGTGGTTTGGGCACGATCCTGCGAGGTGGGAAGAGTTCCGCCGGCGATATAGGAAAGAACTGGCCAGCAAGAAAGCCCTCCTCGGAGAACTTGTCGCGCATGCACGCCGGGGCAAGCTCACGCTCGTCTACAGCGCGCACGATTCCGTGCACAATCAGGCTGTCGTCATCAATGAAGTTCTAAGGCGCCACCGCAGCGCCTAGCGGCCGCATCATATCGCGCTCATTGTGGCTTCGGTACCCGAGCTGATGAACCGCATCAGTTCTATCGAGGGCACCGTTTCATCCGTCCTCTCCGGAGTCCGCCCGGTCCGGCGGTTCGACATCGAAGTTGAACAGCTCCCTGGCCAGTTGGAGGCTGTGGGTGTCCCGACGGGCGGCGGATTCCCGCAACCGGACGATGGGAGCGTGAAGCAGCTTTCGCACGACCGCCTCAGCGACCGCCCTCGCCGCCTGCTGCCCGCCGTCATCGAAGCCTCGCAGTCGCCCACGCGCCCGGGCGAGCTCGCTTTCCAGGATTGTCTCCGCCCGACTACGCAGCGCGGCGATCAGCGGGACGGCATCGCGCGAAGCCACCCAGCGCTCGAAGGCGGCGAGGGTCTCCGCGACGATGCCCTCGGCCTGAATGAGGTTTTCCTCCGTGATCGGGGGGCCGGGGTCCACACCTGACAGGCCGTCCAGGTCGATGAGTCTCACGCCGGACAAGGAGGCCACTGCGGCATCCACCCCGCGGGGAACGCCAAGGTCGATTACTGTGAGCGGCCCGCGGCGCTCGCCGCCCTGGAGCATCTGGCGCAGGAGGATCGGGTCGGCGGCTCCGATGCAGACGCAGAGAATGTCCGCGTCCCCCGCGGCGGCGCCGATCCCGTCTAACAGGAGGCTTGCCGCGCCGACCCTACAGGCGAGGACCCGGGCACCCTCCAGTGTGCGATTGGCCACCGCCACGATCGTGGCGTCGGCTGCGGCACATACCTTGAGCACCAGCGCGGCCACCTCGCCAGCGCCGACAACGACGACGCGACGGCCGCGAACAGAACCCAGCATCCTCTGGCACTGCGCGAGTGCAGCGCGCGGCACCGAGGGCGCACTGCGGGACAGCCCGGTTTCTCGGCGCACGCGGCGTCCGGTGGTGATCGCCAGCTGCATCAACCGGTTCAGCACCGGCCCGGTCACGTCCGTAGTCCGCGCGATGCCGAAGGCCCGCCGGACCTGGCCCAGGATCTGCTGTTCTCCGAGGATCATCGAGTCGAGTCCTGCGGTCACTCGCAGGGCATGATGAGCGGCCGCGGGGCCACAGTGGACGTACAGCGAGGGGGCAAAGGCCGCCGCAGGAACGCCGCGTGACGCGCTGAGGAACTCAATCGCCTCTCCCACCGGAGGGTCGCGCTGGGTCACCAGGTACAGTTCGGTGCGGTTGCAGGTGGAGAGTAACACATTCGTTGATCCCGGCGATCTCGCGCAGTCGGACGACCGTGGACGGAATCTCCCCCTCGCCGAACGTCAGGCGCTCTCGAATCTCAACGGAGGCGGTCTTGTGGCTCAGTCCGATCGTCGAAAGCGTCATCGGTTGACGTGCGTCGCCGGGCCAGTGCCGTGGCGCGCACTCCCCTCACACTGGCATCTGGGGCAGGCAACACCCCTCCGCTACCGAACGAATGTTTGGGAAGGAGTTTGCGCCAAGGAAATGGTAACCCTCCAGGGTTATGCGAAGCGTGTGCGCTTCCCTCCTTGGAAACGGTCCATGACCGAACCAGCGTGTCGCAAGGCAACCGCAAAGTTCCCTCGCAGGGCCCGACATTCCGCCAGGCGCATGGCTGGACCGAGTCGTCTGCGCGCCACCGCTCTGTCGGCCCTAGGAAGGACGTCACCGACCTGCGCGGTTGCGGCAATAATGCTGGGGACGCTTGAGGGCGCGATCGATGTGCTCCTTGCCGCGGAGCAAAACGGCTCATAGGGAGGGTAGAAGCATGAAGTCCCTGACGTCCAGGATAGTCGCCATCGCCCTGGTCGCTGGCCTTGTCTTGGGGACTGGCCTCGCTCTCCGGAAGATCCGTGTCCCCTTCGATAGCGCCAGCGCCCAACAGCCGCCCATGACAGAGTTCGACCAGATAATTGTGCAGAACGCTCAGAAGATGATGGAAGAGGGCCGGCGGATCTTCCGCTACGACACATTCGGTGACGAGGCGTTCTGGAGCGATACGCTCCGGATGCATCGGGTCATCGCGGGCGCTAAGCTCGGCGGCGTGGGACCGGGCGTCAGTCCCAAGACTGCTCTCTCTGTGGGCCTGAAGGTCGACATGGATGCACTTCCGTCAGCCCTGGTTGACCAAATCAAAGCCGGCCAGGTGAATCTGGATGACCCGGCCACTACGGTGGCCTTGCTGAAGCTCAACGCTGTGGTGGGTGTGGTCGGACGCGTCCGGGAGGACGGACGTCTCCAATCGGTCGGCCTCACCTGTGCCGTGTGCCACTCCACGGTGGACAACGCCTTTGCGCCAGGGATCGGCCGCCGGCTGGATGGCTGGGGCAACCGCGATCTCAACGCCGGCGCCATCATCGCGCTGTCGCCGAACCTGAAGGCCATCGCTGACATGTTGCGTGTCAATGAGGCCACGGTGAAGAAGGTACTCATGAGCTGGGGGCCCGGCAAGTTCGACGCCGAACTGGACAAGGATGGGAAGGCGTTCCGGCCGGACGGCAAGCCGGCCGCGACGATCATTCCCAACGCCTTTGGGCTGGCCGGCGTGAACCTGCATACCTGGACCGGTGCGTGGGGCACGGTGACGTACTGGAACGCGTATGTGGCCAACACGGAGCTGAAGGGCAAGGGCACGTTCTACGATCCGAGGCTGAGGGATCCAAAGAAGTATCCTGTCAGCGCGAGAACCGGCGCCTGGAACATCCGGAACAGCCCCGACCTGGTTAGCTCGAAGCTGGCCGCGCTGCATTTCTACCAGCTTTCGATCCCTGCACCACAGCCGCCGGCTGGATCCTTCAACGCCGAGGCGGCCGCGAGGGGCAAGGCGGTGTTCGAGGTGAAGGCCAGGTGCGCGACCTGCCACGTGCCGCCGCTCTACGTCGAACCAGGTTGGCCGCTACACACGGGGAAGGAGATCGGCATCGACGATTTCCAGGCCAACCGGGCGCCGGACAACCGGTACCGGACCGCGCCGCTGCGAGGTCTGTGGACGCGCATCAAGGGGCCGGGTTTCTACCATGATGGGCGTTTCCCCAACCTGCGGGCCGTCGTCGAGCACTACAACCGGTTTCTGAAGCTAAGGCTGAGTGAACAGGAGAAGAACGACCTGGTCGAGTTCTTGAAGTCCCTGTAGGAGTCCGTGCAGGACCGCACGCGACCTGCTACGAACTGGCGCTGGTTCGCCTTCGGGGCGGGAACTATGTTCGTGTTCATCGCGGCCGTGCTCGCGGGGTACCTCCTGACCCCGAGGGGCGGACCGGGGCCAGTCACGACCCAGGATCGGCCGGGTGCGATAGACGTCCCCCCCGACATGCTGCTGCTCAGCCTTCAGCGGGCCGCCGCGAAGAATCCGAAAGACATTCCTACCTTCCTCATCCTGGCGCGCGGCACATTTCGTTCGTGGGGAGGTCTCAGATGCGATCGCCACGTATGTGCGGGCTCTGGAGATTGACTCGAAGGAGCCCTCAGCGCTCGCGGAACTGAGTCTCGTCCTCTACAAGGGCAAGCTGCTCGATATTGCCCTCAAGACGGTCGACAAGGCGCTTGCGGTGGATGCGAAGAACCCCACAGCGCTCTGGGTCAAGGCGCAGATCCTGACCGAGAAGGACGATCTCGCGGCCATTCAGTTCTGGCAACGCTTTCTGGAGGTTGTTCCACAGGGAGTGGAGGCCGATCGCGCTCGACAATCCCTCAATGAAGCCTTGCCGCGTTTCATTCGAAGGCGCAACTGACCATCGGCAAGCCGGAGAATGGAGGTGGATGACTGTGGCGCTGGTGAAGGTCGCCAGTGTCGAGGATGTGTTGCCGGGCACTGGAAAAGTGGTCGAGGCGGGCGGCGCCACCTTGGCGATCTTTAACCTTGACGGCACGTTCTACGCGACCAACAACAAGTGCACGCATGTCGGCGGTCCGCTCGGTGAGGGCACGGTCGAAGGGAAGGTCGTGACATGCCCGTGGCACGGCAGCCGCTTCGACATCACAACCGGTGAGGTGGTCGGGCCGCCCGCGCGTCGGCCGGTTGCCACGTATCCCGTGAGAGTTCAGGGCCGTGAGGTGCTCGTCGAGCTTCCCTAGTGTGGTGTTCGGTTCGGACCGCGTGTTACACTGGCGGTGTAGCACTGTCGATGCTAGGCTGCTGATTCGCTGGGGAGCCCTCTCGTGCGGCTGCTATTGATCCTCGCTGTCGCCCTCATGCTGGCCGGTACGACCTGGGCGCTCGTTGTTGCGCCGACCGAGGCCGTGCAGGGCACCCCGCAGCGGATCATGTACGTGCATGTGCCCGCCGTCATCGCTGCGTACGCGGCCCTGGTGCTCGTCGCCACCGGCAGCGCCCTCTACCTCTGGAGGCGCGAGCCGCGCTGGGACCATCTGGCGCACGGCGCGGCCGAGCTCGGCGTGCTCTTCATCACCATGACCTTGCTCTCGGGCTCGATCTGGGGACGCCCGGTCTGGGGCACGTGGTGGACCTGGGACGCCCGCCTGACCACGACGCTCATCCTCTGGTTTATCTACGTCGGTTACCTCATTGTTCGCGCGTGGGCGCCGGGAGCACGCGGGGCCCGCGCGGCGGCCGTCATCGGCATCATCGGTGTGCTCGACCTGCCGCTGATCCATTGGTCGGCGATTCTCCTGCGCACCCTGCATCCCCAACCGACGGTGTTCCGTCCCGAGGGTCCGGCGCTGCCCCCGAGCATGCTCGCGCCCCTTGCGCTCAACATCATTGCGTTCCTGGTCCTTTTCATTTCACTTCTCACGCTTCGCGTGCGGCAGGAGCGGACACTGGATCGGCTCGTCGAAAGGCTCGAGGGAGCCGCCTAGATGTCCTACGTCGCCGCTGCGTATTTCGCGGTCGCGGCGCTGGCGGCAGGCTATGTGTTCACGCTGGCGGCCCGGCAGCGGATCATCGCCGAACTGGCGGACGCCGCGCTTACCGCGCCGTCGCGTCCGGCGCCATCCAGCGGGCACACGCGGTGAGCGGCGCGACGCGGAAGTTGGTCGTCGGGGGAGCCGTCATCGTTGCGGCCCTGACCTTTGCGGCCTATCAGGGGGTTCGATCGTCGATGGTGTACTATCTGACAACGAGCGAGTTCGCCGGCCGGCCCGAACTCCGATTGGCGCGAGTCCGCCTGGCCGGCCGCGTAGATGCCGGCTCGGTAGAGAGGTCTGACGGCATCGTTCGCTTCGCGATCACCGACGGCGTTACGCTGTACCGCGTGGTATTCTCCGGACCGCTACCGGATCTGTTTGCCGAAGGCCGGCAGGTGCTGGTCGAGGGACGCCTCGATGCGCGTGGTGTGATCGAGGCCTTACAAGTCATCTCCACGCATCCGGTCGAGTACAAAGAGAAATACCCTGAGCGGAACACTCCGGCTCCCTGACCTCGGAGTCGTGACCCCAGGCGCGCTGCTGGCCGCCATGATCCTGATCTGGACCGGTCTGCTGGCCGGACTCTGGTGGGTCGCCATCCGCGTCGAGGAGACTGAGCGGCGGCTGCAGACCTCCCGGGGCGGCCTGCGCGGGGTGGAGCGCCGTGGGTGAGGTCGGCCGCTTCGCCCTGCAGGCGGCGGTGGTCGTGGCCGTCTACGGGGCCGTCGTGACCATCCTCGGGCTCCGCTGGCGCCACGGTGGGTTCCTGGAAGCCGGCCGGCGCGCTGTCGGGGTCTGGGCGCTGCTGATCGCAGCCGCGTCCGTCGCTCTCCTTGCCGGATTGCTGACGCGGGACATGTCGCTGCGCTTCGTCGCCCGCGCGAGCGAATCGACCCAGTCGCTGTTCTATACCGTGACCGCATTCTGGGGCGGGCACGACGGCGCGCTGTTGTTGTGGGCGCTCATCCTCGCGGGCTACATGATCGCCGCGACGAAGAGCCTGCGGGCCCATCCGGAATTCCAGGGCCCCGCGACCGCCACGCTGTTCATCACCGCGGGATTCTTCTCGATCCTCCTGGCGTGGGTCAGCAATCCGTTTACACCGGTGATCCCGCCCCCACCCGATGGCGCCGGCCTCAATCCGCTGCTGCGCAATCCCTGGATGGCGATTCATCCGCCGACCCTCTACCTGGGCTTTGTCGGCATGAGCGTGCCATTTGCCATCGCCGTCGCGGCGCTCGTCTCAGGCCGCCTCGATGAGCTCTGGGTGGGTCTGGCGCGACGGTGGGTGTTGATCGGGTGGACGTTTCTCACCCTGGGCCTCTTGTTCGGGGCGAAGTGGTCGTATGTAGTGCTCGGCTGGGGCGGGTACTGGGCATGGGATCCGGTTGAGAACGCCGCGCTGATGCCGTGGCTGACCGCGACCGCGTTTCTCCACTCGATCCAGATCCAGGAGCGCCGCGGCATGCTGGCCTCGTGGAACGTCGCCCTCGTCCTCCTGACGTTTGGGCTCACCATCTTTGGGACCTTCCTGGTCCGCAGCGGGGTGCTGTCGTCGATCCACACCTTCGCGCTCTCGTCCATCGGCACAATCTTTCTGGCGTTTTTGGCGGCACTGCTCATCGGGTCGTTCGCGCTCCTCGCGTGGCGCTGGGACCAGCTGCGCACCCGGAGCGCGGTCGAGAGCGTCCTCAGCCGGGAAGCGTTCTACCTGGGGAACAACCTGCTGTTCGTCGCGGCCGCGGCGGTGATCTTCATCGGAACGATCTTTCCCGCGCTGACCGAGGCGGTGCGGGGGGTCAAGATCAATGTCGGACCGCCGTACTTCAACCTCGTCATGATTCCGATCGTGATCGGCATCCTGCTGTTGATGGGCGTCGGGCCGCTGGTGCCGTGGCGGCGCGCCACGGCCGACCGCCTCGGGAGGAACCTGGCCACCCCGGCCTCGGCGGCCCTGCTGGCGACGCTGCTGCTGGCGGGACTCGGCATCCGACGCGCCGATGCGTTGCTCATCTTTGCAATGGCGGCCTTCGTTGCGGGCACGATCGTGCTTGAGACGGTGAGGGGTACGCAGGTCCGCATGCACCGCGGAGAAGCCGTGACGGATGCCCTGGTACGGTTGTTCTCGCGGAACCGGCGCAGGTACGGCGGCTATGTCGTCCACTTTGGAATCCTCTTGATGCTCGTCGGCATCGCGGCCAGCAGCGCCTTCGACACGCAGGCCCACGCGGCGCTCCGTCCGGGTGAGCGATTTGCCGTCGGGCGATACACGATCGTGTATGAAGGCCTCGCCCACTCGGCGCGTCCCGGAATCGACGTCACCACGGCGGCGGTACGCATTTGGGCGGGAGCGCGGTTGCTGGGTCTGTTCACACCTCAGCGGCTCTTCTACCACACGCAGGGCGTGCCTATGCATGAGGTGGCGATCCGATCGTCGCCGCGTGAAGACCTCTATATCATCCTGTCGGAGTGGGACGCCGACCGCGCCACGATTCGCGTGCTCGTCCACCCGCTCGTCTCGTGGCTGTGGGCCGGCGGCGCGGTTGCGGTGTTGGGGGCGCTCTTCGCGGCGCTACCGGAGAGGCGGCGCCTCTCGGCCGCCATGGGCGCGGCACCGGCACTTCAAACGCAGCATGTGCCGGCCGAGGGGTCACCGGGAGGGCCGTGATCGAGATCGCGCTCTTTGTCGCCGCGGCGCTTTTGGCGCTGTATCTGCTTCAGCCAGCCATGCGCCGCGGCCTCCTGCCCGAGGGCGATCCGCGCGCGGCGCTGCAGGCCGGACGGGTGGCGGCGTTGCGCGCGCTGCACGACCTCGATCTCGATCGCGCGACGGGCAAGCTCTCCGATGAGGAATACCGTTTGCAGCGGGGGGCGCTCGAGGCCGAAGCCGCCACGATCGCGCGGCGGCTGGCCGCTCTGGAGTCTCGGTGAGCCGCGTGCGCGCGGCCATGGTGTGCGTCGTCGCGGCGGCGCTTTTGGGCGCGAGCACTCGCCTGGTGACCGCGGGCCCCGCAGCGCCGCCGGCGGCGGTCGCGGCCTCCGGTGGGCCGGTCGCGGTGCAGCTGGGAATCGGCATCGAGACCTTTCCGGGATATGTCCGCGTCTCCGAGGTGGTCCACCTCAAGTCCTCGTCACCGCGTGCCTTTGTGGGTGAGGTCGTGCTGCCCCTTCCGCCGGCGGCGCGCTATGTCACCTACCATGAAGGCCTGTTCAAGCCTCGCGTGGAGGCCGACCGGATCGTCGACACGATGACCATTGGCCCCGGCGTCCATCGCGTGGTCTACGCATACAGCGTCGCGGGGGCAGGCACGGTCAAGCTCGACCGGCAGGCCACCATGCCGATCGAGCGGGTTGACGTGCTTACCCTTGCGCCGGCGGCCGTCCGGTCAGATCATCTCGCCGCGGCTCTGCCCGTGACGCTGCGGGGCCAGATCTACTTCCGTGCCTCCGGACGCGTGCAGGCCCCGGGCGCATTCACCCTCTCGGTCACGGGCGTGCCCGCCCTGCGGCGCTGGCCCGCGCCCGCGGCGGCAGCGACCATGGCGGTCATGTTGTTGCTTGGCCTCGCGGTGGCGATGGTGCGGGGAGGAGTTGGCGGCACATCGTGGAAACGCTTCCAGCGTTCACGATGAGCATCGGTGTCCGCAGAGGCGCGCGTGTCGTCGCGCTCGTTACGGTGGCTGTTGCGCTCGCCGGCTGTCAACCTACGGTTGGCATCCGCGGTCCCGCCTCTTCGCCGGGGGCCGGCCTGCGGCAGGCCGCGGCGCCCACGCCGCTGGTGCCGGTCACTCCGCGGCCGTCTGCCCAGCGCGGTCGCGTGATCTTCGAGCGCCAGTGCGCCGTCTGTCACGGTGTCGAAGGGCTCGGCAACGGTCCCGCGGCCGCGGGCCTCGTCTCGCCGCAGAAGAACCCGATGACGGACTTCTTCAGGATGATCGGGATGCGCGTCCGCGGCGAGCGCCTGCCGTCACGGCCGGCGAACTTCCACAACCAGGTGGCGATGCGCCTCAACGCGCCGTTCGTGTTGTTCGAGACCGTCAAGTTGGGACGCCCGCACACCGCGATGCCGGCCTTCGGTCCGAAGCCCGCCTATGGAGCCAACAAAGGGTCCCCGACGCTCCGGGAGCGAGAGATTTGGGACGCCGTAAACTACGTCTGGACGTTCTCCACGACGCCTGCGGCGATCTCACAGGCCAGAGAGACCTATCAGAGCCGCGCCATCGACATCGGCGGCCGCTCGGCAACCTGCGCCGACTGCCACGGGACCCGGGGAGACGGGCGCGGCGGGACGCTCAGCGCGGAGATGGGCGCGAAGGTATGGGGATGGGCGCGACAGATCGGCGAGGGCATCTTCACCGATGCCAACCTGCTCGCGCAGCGCAAGCCGTCCGAGCTGTACCAGCGGATTGCCGATGGGCGGGGGTTGATGCCGTCGTATCGCGGCAAGCTGAAGGACGATGAGATCTGGGCGCTCGTGGACTACGTCCGCACCTTCATGTGGGAATACACACCGGCCCGGGGCCAGTGACGCGCGCCGGGGCGACGCCATTACGCCGCCGAGGGGTGGCGAGGCCATTTTACGTCTGGGCCGCGCTCGTGTATTCTGGATTGGGGAGGATGGGGGTTCATGGCGCAGGATCACCAGCTTAACCGCCGGCGGTTCCTCAGGTTCGCGGCCGGTCTGCCGCTGACCGCGGGGCTCGTGGCCTTTGGCGCGCCGCTGCTGCGGTTTCTCAAGCCTAACGTCGAGCCGTTCCAGTTGCTCAAGCCCACGCTTGAGGATCAGCCCGTCGGCGAGCCCGTCGTGGCCGCCACGCTCTCGGAGATCCCCAACCCCTGGGACTTCAAGTACTTCGTGTATACGCAGAAGTATCCACAGTACACCCCGGACGGATTCAAGAGCGCGGCGGTGCCCGGCGTCGTGATCCGGCTGCCCCGCAAGATCCCTCTGCCATGGGGCTGGGTGCCCGCGACAGGGGAGAAGCCGCAGTTCTCCGAGAGCGAGATCATTGTCTTCTCCCGCATCTGCCCGCACCTGGGCTGCATCTACAATTTCGTGCGCGACTGGCAGGAGATCACCGCGGGCTACGGCGGATACGTGCCGCCCAAAGAACGGCAGCACGCCCTGATGGGCTGTCCGTGCCACCTGAGCATTTACGATCCCGGGGATCCCCGCCAGCCGGGCCGCGTCCTCTCCGGGCCCGCCCCTCGTCCGCCGCGGACGTTCTTCTATGAGATCAGCGACGAGAAAATCCTGGTCCGCCGGGTAGAGCCCGGGGGCATCGCGTAGGCTTGCACCGGCAGAACGGGGAGAGACGCCGTGGCCCTGGCCCTTGACACCGTGCGTGAGTGGTACCGCGACCGGCGCTCGCGCCTGGATCTCTTCGATGAGACGCTGGTGACCCAGCAGTCCAACCCGCTGTTCCTGTTGGGGCCGATGCTCTACTACTTCTGGCTCGTCACCGTGGTCAGCGGCGTCATCCTGATGTTCTGGTACGAGCCGACGACCACCGGCGCCTACGAGTCGATCCTTCACATTCAGCATGAGGTGCCGCTGGGCTGGCTCGTGCGGGGCGTGCACAAGTACGCCGCGGACGCGCTGATCATCACGATCATCCTACGGATCTACAGGCAGTTCTTCCTGGCGGAATACAAGAAGCCCGGGGAGCTCACGTGGGTCTGGTCGTTTCTCGGTCTGGTTCTCGCCATGATCTCCGGCATCACCGGGTACCTCCTGATCTGGAACCAGCGGGCGTTCTGGGCGGCGAAGACCGTGCTGACCGTGCCCGTGTACTTCGACGAGCTGACGGCGAAGATTCCGGTGATCGGCGAGCAGTTCAACGTGGGCTCGATGATCGCGTTTCTCTTCCTCGGCGGTCCGGCCGTCGGCGCGGCCACGCTCACGCGGTTCTACGCGCTGCATTTTGGGATCTCGCTTGTCCTGTTGATCGTCGCCGAGGTGTTCTACTATCGGACGCGCCGCGTTCGGCTCAACATGTCGCTGTTTCCGATCCTCCTGTTCACCGCGATGATCATCTTCATCAGCCATCCCAATGTGTTGCCGGCCGAGCTGGGCCGGCGCGCCGATCCCAACCGGACGCCGCTGCCGATCCTCTCGGACTGGTACTTCCTTGCCCTCTACCAGTATGTGAAGTACACGCCGCCGTTATGGGCCGGGCTCGGCCCGGGTCTGCTGATCGGCTTCGGGATGCTCTTGCCGTTCTTCGATCGCAGCAAGACCCGCCGGCCTCTCGAGCGGCCGTTCTTTTTCGTGGTCGGGGTGCTCGCGCTGATCTACTTCCTCGTGTTTACGACGCTCATCCTGTTCAACATCGCGGTCATCGAGCGAGAGCCGCCGCTGGTGCTGCTGACCACGTCGGTGGTGCTGGCCGGCGCGCTCGTGTGGGAAGTCCGCTATCGACGCGCTCGCGCGCGGGCCCCAGCCCCCGAGGCGCAGGCGCGGCCGGCGCCTGCCGCCGCGCACGGCAGCGCGCACACCTAGCCGATGCGGACGATTCTGTCATGGGCGCTGTTTGGGGCGGCGGTGGTGTCGTTCTCCCACCTCTGGCAGGGGGTGCGCGGGGTGCTGGAGGGCCAGCGTCTGTATGGTCCGCTCGGGGCGCTGGCATGGATGGGTCTGTTTCTGTCGAGCCTGGGGTATCTCGCGTTCCTGATCTACGCGGCCGATCGGGCGAGGGGCCGGGCCAGGCGACACATCGCGATCTTTGACCGGCTGATCGACCGGCGTCCGTCGCGGGGTGCAGGGGGCCGTGGCGCGGGGAGCCACGGGCCGTGAGCGATTCCAGTACCCGATATGCGCTCGGGGTCTATGCGCTTGGGGCCTTTGGGGTGGCGTGCGCAGTCCTCATCGTGCTCGGCGAGGCCCGCGGGGGACCGGGGGAGGGGCGATGGTACTGGCTGCTCGGCGGCGCAGCGCTGGGGATGATCTTCATCGTGTACGGCTTTATCCTGCTGCTCCTGCGCAAGATGGAGATGATCGGCCCGCGCCGCGCAGAAGCGGAAGACGATCTGCGCGGGCGGTGGACAAAGCCAGTGCCGTGATCGCGCACCTATCCGTGCGGCTATCGGGAGGAGAGACGTGTACCGTCACGCGCTAACCGCTCTGCTTCGGGCGACGCTGCGGCTCGACGTGGCGATCAACCGCGTCTACCCGACCGACCTCAACCCCCTCTACTACACGGGAGGCCTGACAAACCTCTTCCTGTTCATACTGGTGCTCTCGGGCATCTTTCTCTTCTTCTACTACGTCCCCAGCCTGACGGGGGCCCACGCATCGATCGTGTATCTGACCGAGCAGGTGCCCTACGGCGGCCTCATCCGCGGGATCCACCGCTACTCCGCGGACGCCTTCTTCGTGGCAGCGCTGCTCCATCTGTTTCGCAACTGGTTCACCGACCGGTACCTGATCTCACGCGACAGCCCGTGGATCTCCGGAATGTTCATGCTGTTGTTCGGTGGGTTTGTCGGGGTCACGGGCTACATGCTGGTCTGGGATGACCGCGGCCTGGCGGTGCTCGCCATCTTCGAGCGGATGCTCCGGGCGGTGCCGGCGGCGGGTGGCGTGCTCGGCGATCTGTTGATCGGCGGCAGGGGCCTCGGCGAAGGGACGCTGCCCCGCGTCCTGCTCCTGCACGTTGGGCCGGCGTCGCTGCTCTATGTGCTGCTCTGGTGGCACTACGTCCGTCTGCGCCATCCGAAGATCTGGCCCCCGGCCACGTGGGTGCTGGCGAGCCTCGGACTGGTCACGCTGCTGGCGGCCGTGATCCCTGCGGTCAGCGGCACACCGGCGACGCCGGGTGGGCAGCCGCGTGCGATGCCGCTCGATGTGTTCTTCCTGCTGCCGATCTGGCTGGCGACGCTCGTGCATCCTCTGGTCGTGGTGCTGGTGGTGGGGATCCTGTTTGCGCTGGGGTTTGTGATCCCATACCTGGCGCGCGAGTCCGTGCAAGAGATGGGCGTTCGCCACGCCGGGGTCGCGCAGGTGATCGACGGCAACTGCACGGGGTGCGAGCTCTGCTACTATGACTGCCCCTACAACGCGATCGCCATGGTGGCGTCGCCGTACCCTGGGCTGTCGCGCGCCGCGGCCAGCCGCAAATTGCTGGCGGTCGTCCTCGACTCGCGCTGCGTCGAATGCGGCATCTGCATCGGTGCCTGCCCGTTCGAAGCGCTCGAGCTGCCGGGCTTCCTGGAGAGCGACGTCACGCGGCGGGTGGCCGAAGCGGTGCGGGCATGACCCCGAAGCTCGTCGGCTTTGTGTGCGACTGGGCCGTGGCGACCGCGGGCATTACCGATGCCACGGGTCGCGTCAAGGCACATCCATCCGTCGCGATCATCCGGATCCCCTGTTCGGGATTCATCCGCGCCTCATGGCTGGAGGACACGCTGAAAGCCGGAGCCGACGGCGTGTTTGTCGTCGGCTGCCCCTACGGCGACTGTCTGAACCGTGAAGGCAACTATCTGGTGCGTGACCGCGTCGATCAGCTGGCGCGGCGGCTGGCGCGCCGGAAGGTCGATCCCGCTCGCCTGACCATGATGGCCCACGGGCTCCACGATGTCGACGCCTTTCTGGCCGAGGTCGGTGCTCTCGTGGAGCGGCTGGCACAGGTCGCTCCGGCCGCTCCGGCCCGTCCCGCGGCCACGCCGGCCCAGCGGCCGCCTGCGCAGGCGGTTCCCGCCGAGGAGGGATCGTCATGAAGCGACCGTTGCGCGTCTGGCTCGCATACCTCTTTTTCTACATCCTCTTCTTTCTGCTGCTCACCTTCGTTGCGTCCTTCGGCCTCATCGCCGAGGCGTAACCGTGGCAGACGGCTCCCCCGGGCGCCGGGGTGGTGGGTTCTGGCGATGGGACCGGGCGGCCGTCCTGTCGGCGGCCGCGCTGGTCTTCGGGGGGTGCCCGCAGCGCGGCCCTTCAGGTCAGCCCCCCGGCCCACCGACTCCACCGGCCGCCCAGGTGGTCGACGTGCGCATGCGCGAGTGGGCGTTCGATCCGTCTCCGGTCGTGGGGAAGGCCGGCAGGATCACGTTCCGGATCAAGAACGAGGGTGCCGTCGAGCACAACTTTCTGGTGGAGAACACACCGGGCGTCCAGGTCGACGCGATTCAGCCCGGTGGATCGAAAACGCTGACCGCTGACCTCACCCCAGGTCAGTACACGATCTTCTGCAACCTCCCCGGCCATCGGGAGGCCGGGATGGTCGGGATCCTCAGAATTCCATAGATGTCCCTGGACCTGACCGAGATCTATCGTCCGGTCGCCGGCGACCTCGAGGAGCTCGACGGCCTGCTGCGGCGCGAGCTGGCCACCGACGATCCCTTCATCGGCGAGCTCGTCGGCCATGTCCTTGCCACGCGCGGCAAACTCGTGCGGCCCGCCCTCGCCCTGCTGAGCGCGTCGGCCTGCGGCGGCGCCGATGAGCAGCGCCTGTGGCTGGCGGGGACGGTCGAGCTCATTCACATTGCATCGCTGATCCACGATGATGTCATCGACGCCGCCGACACTCGACGGGGCAGCGGCACCGTCAACGTGCTCTGGGGCAACCAGGTGGCGGTGCTCCTGGGCGATTATCTGTTTGCCACGGCGTTCGATCTCGTCAGCCGTATCCGTCATCCTCAGGTCGCTCCGAGCATCGCGCTCGCGGCGGTGAAGATGAGCCAGTCGGAGATCCAGGCGGTCAAGGTCGGCGCCGAGCCTCACGAAGACGAGGCGACGTATTTTCAGATCATCGACGGCAAGACCGCCCGGCTGTTCTCGGCCGCCTGCCGCGCGGGCGCGCTGATCGCCGGCGCGCCGGACCCCGCGGCGGAGGCACTGGCGGAGTTCGGCCGCCAGTGGGGGATGTCATTTCAGATTACCGATGACGCCCTCGATCTCACCGGCGATCCCGATGCGCTCGGCAAGCCGATCGGCAGCGACATCGAAGTGGGCAAGGTCACCCTCCCGGTCATTGCCGCACTGCGCGAGGCCCCAGACGATGATCGCCGGCGCCTGCACGCGCTCGTGAGTGGCGCGCCGGGGGACGGCGCGCTGGGTGAGTTGCGCGCGCTGGTGGTACGCTACGGAGGCATCCGGTACGCACACGAGGTCGCGCGCACGTTCGCGGATCGGGCGACAGCGACCCTGGACGCTCTCCCCGCCAGCCAGGCAAAGGCAAGCCTGCTGGCGCTGGCGGGGTACGTGCTGGTGCGCGCCCGATGACCGCGCGCGGCCGCGTGCACCCGCGACGATCCTCGGAGGAGTTGGGCCGCCGCGTCGAATGGTCTACGCAGCCGATGCTCACGTTGCCTGGGGGGATCTGCCCATGACCTTCGTCGCGTCCGGGCATCGACGGACCCCCCTTCAGCGGTGGTTCGCCGCCGGCCTGCGCCAGACGCTGCTCGATCATGGGCTCGAGGAGACCACACCTGATCGTGCGCCCCGTGTCGTCCTGCACTTTGCCGATCGGGACGCGCCGCGGCCGTTCCGCCGCAAGGCGCAGGCCTCGTTCGTCGTCTCCATCCTCGAAGGCCCGGAGCCGCCCGCGGGCCAGATCCTTCCCGCGCTCTATCCGCTGCTCGTTCGCACATTGGGAAACATGGTGCTCTATCTGGTGCCCACAGGCGAGCGGGCACGGGCCTACATCGTCACGCTGGAGCA
>JBOGSE010000126.1:0-8950 GCA_050694895.1 bacterium
GCGGTCAGGCGGCTTCGCGAGCACGCTCGAGATCTCGAGCGGGACCTGGCGGATGCCCGGGGCCGACTGCTGGCGCAGGAGGCCAAGGCGTTGACCGCTGCCCTGGGCGTCGACCGCGCCGAGCCGCCACGCGCGGGCTCCCCGGCGATCATCGCCGCCGCGTTTGCCGGTCGAGCGATCGACGAACTACGCGCCCTGGCGCGACTGGTTACCGCGCAGACCGACTGCGTGGCGATCTTCGCGACGGATCCTGACCGGCGCATCCTCATTGCGCGCAGTCCGACGGTGGGCATCGACGCTTCGGCGGTGTTACGCGAGACCGTGGCACCGTTTGGCGGCCGGGGCGGGGGCAAACCGGAAGCCGCCGAAGGGATGGCGGCAGGGGCCCCGTCCGCGTCGGCCCTTGTGGAAGCCGCGAGGGCCGTGGCGAGCCGCTCATCCTCGTGACGCGGGCCGATCCGCGGCGCGTCTGCGACCTGCTTCGACGTTTGGTGGCCGTGGACTCCATCAACCCGTCGCTATCATCGGATGGACGCGGGGAGGAGGCGATCGCGCGGCTGATCGCCGCTGAGTGCCGCGCCGCGGGGCTCCATGCGCGGCTCGATGAGGTCGTGTCCCATCGCCACAACGTCGTGGTCCACATCACGGGACGGCGGCCGGGCCGGCGGCTCATGTTCAACGGACATATGGACACCGTCGGTGTCGCCGGCATGCGCGATCCATTCGGCGGCCGGGCGGAAGGCGGCCGGTTGTACGGCCGCGGCGCGTACGATATGAAAGGAAGCCTGGCGGCGATGATCGAGGCCGGGAGGCTCGTGGCGGACGGAGGCCTGCCCGCCGGAGAGCTCGTCCTGGCGTTCGTCATCGATGAGGAGTACGAGAGCCTGGGAACGGCCGACCTGCTGCGGCGCGAGCGCGCCGACGCCGCCATCGTGACCGAGCCGACCGCGCTCGACCTGTGCCTGGCGCACCGCGGGTTTGTCTGGGCGCGTATCGAGACGGCCGGCCGCGCGGCGCACGGGAGCCGCTACGCCGACGGCGACGACGCGATCGTCAGGATGGGGCACGTGCTGGCCGCGCTCGACAGGCTAGAGCGGGAGGAGCTCCCCCGCCGCACGCACCCGCTTCTCGGTCGTGCCTCCATACACGCATCGACCATCGGAGGAGGCCTGGGGTTGAGCACCTATCCCGACCGATGCGTGCTCGAGCTCGAGCGCCGCACGCTCCCAGGGGAGACGGACGAGGCGATCGCCGCCGAGCTGCACCGCATCGTCGAAGCGGCCGCGCGTGCGTCGCCGGGGCTGGCCGCACACGTGGAAGTTCTGCTGAGCCGTCCGCCGTTTGAGATTGCCGCCGATGCGCCGATCGTGCGGTCGTTGGTCGAGAGCACGAGCGCGGTGCGCGGCCGGCCCCCTCGATTTGTCGGCGAGCTGCCGTGGTTCGATGCGGCGCTGCTCGGGGCGGCGGGCATCCCGACGGCCATGTTCGGACCGGCCGGGGCCGGGGCGCACGCCGCCGAAGAGTGGGTCGATCTCCCCTCGGTGGTGACGTGCGCAGACGTGCTGGCCGACGTCGCCCTTCGGTACTGCGGGCCAGCGTGAGAATCGTCACGCTGCTGACGGATTTCGGATCAGGGTCGCCGTATCCGGCGGAGATGAAAGCCGTGCTGCTGGGATTGTGCCATGCCACGATCGTTGACATCACCCACGATGTGCCTCGTCACGACATCGCGCGTGGGGCGTATTTGTTAGCGGCCGTTGCGCGCGTGTGTCCCGCGGGCAGCGTGCACCTGGCGGTTGTCGACCCGGGTACAGGCACCGCGCGACAGCCTCTTGCGATCGCCGCGGGCGGTCAGTTCTTTGTCGGGCCTGACAACGGACTTCTCATACCGGGGGCACGGGCACTCGGTGCGCCGCGCGCCTTTGCGATCGATGCCGCGTTCGCACGCCGGCCGCCCTCACCCACATTTCACGGCCGCGATCTCTTCGCGCCGGCCGCGGCGGCGCTGGCCGCGGGGTTGCCAATCGAACGTGTTGGCCGCGAGGCCGCACCGCCCGTGGAGCTGCCCGCGGCTCCACTCGAGCGCACCGCGGGCCGTGTGAGCGGACAGATCATCTATCGGGATCCTTTTGGCAACCTGGTGACAAATATCCCCGACTCATGGCTCCTGGATCTGCCGGAGCGTCTCGTGCTCGAGCACCGGCACGGCCGGAGCCCCATCAGACGTGCCCGGACGTACGCGGACGCGGCCGGCGGCGAGCTCCTTGCGCTCGCTGGGAGCACCGGCACGGTAGAAATTGCCCTCAATACGAGAGAGGCCGCGAGCGCCCTCGGTCTGGATGCCGGCGACATCGTGACCCTTATAGAGCCGCAATAATGTAATGAAAAAATCACCGTGGTAGGACTGGTAGTCCGAAGCGGGGAACTATGACATAATATTCGAGGTCAGATATGAGCGAGATCAGTCTGGTTTTGGCATTCGCGGCCGGCCTCCTGGGCTTCCTCAGCCCCTGCATCGTGCCGTTGATCCCGGGGTATCTGTCGTTCATCTCGGGGGTCTCGCTGGCGGAAATGAGCCTGGAGGAGCGGCGCCGGCACCTGGGCCGGGTGCTCCTGGCGACGTCCCTTTTTGTTCTGGGTTTTTCTGTGATTTTTACCGCGATGGGCGCCTCAGCCTCGGCGCTGGGCGATCTGGTGCTCGGCAACCGGCTGCTCCTTTCACGGATCGGTGGCGCCGTCGTGATCTTCCTGGGGCTGGCGGTGCTTGGGATCATCAAAATTCCGGGACTGTACCGCGAGCGGCGGTTCCAGATGCAGCGCCGGCCGCTGGGCCTGCTCGGGGCCTTTCCCGTCGGGATGGCATTCGGATTTGCATGGACGCCCTGCGTGGGGCCGGTGCTCACGGCGGTCCTGACCCTGGCGGCGGCCTCGAAGACCGCTGCCAGCGGCGCGCTGCTGCTGTTCGCGTATTCATTGGGGTTGGGGGTGCCGTTCCTGGTGACGGCGGTGCTCATGTCCGCCGCGTTCGACGCGATGGGGTGGCTGCGCCGCAACGCCCGGGTGGTGACGACAGTCAGCGGCGTATTCCTGCTCGTTATGGGCACAGCAATGGTGACGGATCTGCTCTTTACCCTAAACACCTGGTTGATCCGCCTGGTGCCGATCCGGCCAGCGATTTGAGATCAACCGGTCGATGGGAGTGAGTGCCGGGCATGAGAGTCCTTAGCTCGCGACTGCGGATGCACATGCTGCCAGCGTTTGCCGTGCTTCTGATCTTCACCCTGTTGCCTCTCGCCGCTCCGCAGGCGCAGGCGGCCGACGCCAGCCTCGTCCTGGAGGCGCTGCGTCAGCTGCGCGCCCGATACGTCGAGCCGATTGACAGCGTGGCTCTCCTGAACGGCGCGATTGGGGGCCTGAAGGCGTCGCTGACGACCGCCGGCATAGCGGCCGAGCTTCCGGAGATCGCATCGGGCTCTACGGATCCCCAGGCCGACGCCGCGTTCCGCGTCCGCTTCGATGCCGCGACCGCGGCCGCGGGCGGGCGCGTTGTGCCGACCGCCCTGTCGCACGCCGCCATCCGCAGCATGACGGCCGTGCTCAAGGACTCGCACACCGGGTTCATCTCAGCCGAGGCGAACCGCGAGCGGCAGCTGAAGCTGGCGGGCCAGGCGGGTTTCACCGGCGCCGGCATCGTCCTGATGCCGCGCGAGGGACGCTTTTACGTTCGCGACGTCGTTCCCGGGAGCCCCGCCCAGGCCGTCGGGGTGCAGCAATTCGACAGGATCGTGCGCGTGGACAATGTGTCCACGACCGGACTTCAAGTCGAGCAGCTTTCGGGGATGATCCGCGGGCCGGCAGGCACCTCCGTGACGATTGTCTTCGACCGCCCGGGCCGCCCGGATCCGATCAACCTGACATTGACGCGGGCGCCGATCCAGGTACCGTCGATCTTCCATGCACGCACTTTGGAGGGCGGCGTCGGGTATTTGCAGCTCTACCAGTTCAGCGCCCGCACCGGGACCGAATTCCGGGAGGCCCTACAGCGCATGCTCGCCGGCGGCATGCGGGCCCTTGTCCTGGATGTCCGTGCGAACAGCGGTGGTTACGTGCACGAGCTGGCACTGGTGCTCAACACGCTGCTCCTGCCGGGGCGGGCGATCTATCAAGAGATCACCCGCGGCGGGGCGTCACGGACCGTCCGGACGTCGGGCACGCCGATCCTGCCGACCCACGTGCCGGTGGTAGTGCTGCTGGATGAGGCCACGGCCTCGGCCGCCGAACTGCTGTCGGCCGCGGTGCAGGAGCACGGTCGCGCCACGCTGATGGGGGCGAAGTCCAGCGGGGCGGTTGAGGCAAGCATTGTCATCGACCTGTCCGATGGCTCGGCGCTGTCGATCACCATCCTGCGGCTGGCCTCGGGCTCCGGCAAGCGGCTTGAGGGGATCGGAGTCGCTCCCGACGTTCAGGTCGCGCAGGTGACTGCCGACCTCGATCAGGGGCGCGACACGCAGCTCCAACGCGCGTATCTACTGGCGCGGCAGCGCCTCGGCCAGGCGCAGCGCGCTCCGGCCGCCTCCAGATAGTCCGGGCCGTCCTACCCACACGCGGGCACCCGCCCGCGCGATAAGGACCATCGTGTTCAGCACCGACGCGCGCCCAGGCGCCGCGCAGAGGGAGATGTACGGCTGATGGTTCCGGCCACCGATGCGGCCATGCTGCCCGCCGACCGGCTGCGCGACAAGCTCGTCGCCATACACGGCAAGGGCTTCCAAGCATATCAGGAACTTGCGGGCGCGTATCGGTTCGAGCGTTTCGTCCTCTATCTCGACACCATTCAATCCGATCCGGTCGCAGCTCCCACACGCGCACGTGTACGGGTCGATCAGGCCGAGGCCCAAGTGCCGCTGGGGCTGTGGACCATTCCGGCGCAGCACATGGCCGTCGCGGACTTCCTCGCCCGCCGCGTACAGGAGGCGATCCGCAGGCACGTCCGCTCCCGCTGGTCGGGACGGCTGGCGCCGTTAGCGATCGATGCCGGCGGACAGACGATCCTTGCGCGCACGGCGTGCGCGCTGAGCGAGGATGCCATAGAGGCGCGGCTGGCGATCGGCCTGCCCTCAGAAGGACGCAAGGTGCTGGGGAGGGCCGCACAAACGCTGCTCTTCGAAGAACTGCCCGCGGTCGTGGCCAGCGGACTCATGTGGACGAACCTCGACGGCGATGCCGGCCGCCGGCACGTCGCGCTCGTCGATGATTACCTCGCCCTCCGCGACGCCCTCGCGTCGCTCGGCCTGGTGGCGTTCCTGGCCGATGGCTCGATCCTGCCCCGCGAGCCCGGACTCGGGGACGGATCGCTGCGCGCCCGCGCGGTGCCGCTGCGCGCTCCCGAGGAGCTGGCGGTGACCGTGAGCCTGCCGCACCGCGGCGCAGTCCGTGGTCTTGGAATCCGCAAGGGCGTCACCGTGATCTGCGGCGGAGCGTTCAGCGGGAAGTCGACGCTGCTGGCGGCGATCGGCTCCGGCGTGTACCCACACGTGCCGGGTGACGGACGGGAGTACGTGGCGACGGCTCCCGATGCCGTCGTGATCCGTGGCGAACCCGGGCGCCGGATCGAGCGCGTCGATGTCAGCGCGTTCTTCCGTGAAGTGCCGCAGCGGCATGACGTGACGGCATTCGCCGTCGAACATGCCACGGGCGTCGAGGCGATGGCCGCGGCGACCGCCGAGGCGCTGGAGGTAGGGACCGGACTCGTGTTGTGCGATGAGGATGACAGTGCGGTTGCGTTCCTGGCCCGCGACGCGCTGATGCGGCAGTTGATCCCTGGAAGCCAGGAGCCCCTGACGCCCCTGATCGACCATCTCCGCCCGTGGTGGGAATCCCGGGGAGTGTCTTCAATTGTGGCCACGGGTGGGCTTGGCGATTACCTCGCGGTAGCCGATACCGTCATCGTCATGAATGGATTCCAACCGGTCGCCGCGACCGCGCGCGCCAAGGCCATCGTTGCGGGGGCCGGGCCGCGCGTGTATGACGCACCCGTGCTCTCGCCCTCGCCGCGCTACCCGCTGCCGCGGGGCTTCGCCGGCCTTCGGGGACGCCAGCGCGTGGAGATGCGGGGGCGCAGCGTGCTGGGTGTGGGCCGCGAGGCGGTTGAGCTCGCCGGCATCAGACAACTCGTGGACCCGAGCCAGGTGCGCGCGGCCGGCGCGGCGATCCTCTATGCGATCGAGAAGGGATACTTTGATGGTACGGTGCCTATTGCCGAAGCGATAGATCGGGTGTTTGCCGACATCGAGCGGTCGGGGCTGGCGGTCCTCGCGCTCGACGACGATGTGTCCGGCGAGCACGCCATGCCGCGACGGCATGAGGTTGCCGCACTTCTGAACCGGATGCGTGCGTTGCAGGCACGATCGCGGCGCACCGCAGCAGAAGAGGCGACCGAAGCGGTGCCACCGGATCTTTCTGCCGGTGAGCCCGCGGGGGTGGCCACGCCGAGGGCCGGCGAAGAGCGCGAAGAACCGGAGCCACCGAGCCCAGAGGCCGAGCATCCCGACGACGTCGTGGTGCCGGATGGGCCCCCCGAGGAACCCGCGGCACCGAGGTAGACTGTCGCTCGCGTCCAGTGGGGAATACCCCAGCAGCGTTGCCACCATGGAGGTGCCGCCCGTGCGGACGTGCGTTGGTCTGCTCGTCATCGCCCTTGTGGCCACGATCCTGGCGCCCGGGGTCTTGGCTCAATCTCGAGATACCGTTATCGTTGGTCTGCTCGGAGAGCCCGACAGCGTTGTTCCCGCGTTCGTGCGCGCAGCGGTCGAGACGCACGTCGGCAGCACGCTCTTCGTCCCGCTCGTCGGCTTGAATGGGGAGGGAGGAGCAATTCCGCGTCTGGCGGCACAGGTTCCGACGCTGGAGAACGGCCTCTGGCGGCTGCTCCCAAATAATGAGATGGAGCTCACCTACACGCTGCGGCCCGGATTTAAGTGGCACGACGGAACGCCCGTGACGGCAGGGGATCTGGTCTTCGCATGGGAGGTGTCCCGTGAGCCACGCGCCGGCGCGGCGGCAGTCGATCGCAGCCTGACCGGCGTAAGCGCGCCCAATGCCACAACGGTCGTCGTGCGCTGGAGTGAGCGTCGTGTCGCCGCCAATCTCGAGCAGCTCTTCGGCCTTCCACGCCATCTCCTGGAAGCACCGTTCCGCGAGAACCCCGCGAGCGTTCGGACCGGCGCCTACGCCTCAAAGCCCGTGGGCAACGGTCCCTACACGCTCATCGAGTGGGTACGCGGCCGGCACATCCGGCTGCAGGCGTTCGACGACTATCCTGAAGGGAAGCCGGCCATACGTAATCTGATCTTCCGCTTCTTCCCATCGGCCGCGGCCGTGGGGAGCGAAGAGGTGCACGCAAATTTTACAGGGGCCGGGGGTGGTCCCGAGTTCGCGCCCGTGACGATTCCCAGTCTCATCTTCGAGCATGTCGCCTTCAATCTCGACAGCCCGCTGTTGCGCGATCGCCGCGTCCGGCAGGCGCTGCTCCACGCCACCGACCGGGATGCGGTACGGCGCGACGCGTGGCGGGCAGTCGACGAGCTGGCGCATACCTGGATCCCGCCACGCCACCCGCTCCACCACACGGGAGTGCGACGATACCAGCCCGACCGTGCCGCCGCGCAACGCCTCTTTGCCGAAGCCGGCTGGAGGCCGGGACCCGATGGTGTTCTGCGCAACCAGGCCGGCGAACGCTTTGAGCTCGTCTTCATGACGACTCCGGGCAACGCGCGGCGCGAGCGGGCGCAGGACCTCTTGATCGCGCAGTGGCAGGCGGTCGGCGTGGCGGTGCGCAAAGAGAACCCGGCGAACTTCTTCGACATGCTTGAGCGCCGTGAGTTTCAGCACCTCGGGATGTTCGCCTGGATCGTCTCGCCGATTTCGACCGGCCGGGACATCTGGCACTCGTCGCAGATCCCGGCCCAGTCCAACCAGTTTCAGGGCAACAACGTCTACGGCTGGCGGCATGCAGAGAACGATCGCCTGCTCGATCAGGCCAACCAGGAGCTCAGCGACGCGCGCCGGAGCGAGCCGATGCGGCGCCAGCAGGAGATCTGGGCCGACGAAGTGCCGGCGATGCCGCTGTGGTATCGCAACGAGGAAGCCTTCGTGCACCGCAACCTACGCGGCGTGCGCCCCATCCAGCTCCCCGGCGGGTACACTTGGAACGTACACCAGTGGACCTGGGCCCCGTGACGACCTCCCGCGGCATCCCCAAGGGGCCTCGTGGTTCGGGGGCGAAAAACGTGCACAGGTCGGCCGATGTCATTAGGTGAGCCCGGAGGCTGGACATGTCGGTGCCGCTCCTGAAGCGCCGGTTCACAGTAGACGAGTACTTCCGGATGGGCCAGGCCGGCATCTTCTCCGAAGACGACCGGGTGGAGTTGATCGACGGTGAGATCGTCGAGATGACGGCCATCGGCACCCGGCACGCGGAATGCGTCAACCGCCTGACCAAGCTGTTGGTCACGCTGGCAGGCGAAGATGCCGTCGTCAGCGTGCAGAATCCCGTCCGTTTGGACGGGTTTTCGGTGCCACAGCCCGATCTGGCGGTCCTGCGTCCCCGGTCCTATGCGGCCGCCCATCCGGGTCCCGAAGACGTCCTGGTGATCATCGAGGTGTCGGATACATCGCTCGGGTATGACAAAGAGGTCAAGCTGCCGCTCTACGCTCGCTCAGGGGTACCCGAAGTCTGGATCGTGGACCTTGAGCGAGCGACTGTCGTGGTCTGCCGCGCGCCGTCCGCCGAAGGCTACCGGGAGATCCGGCAGTACGGCGCCGGCCAGCGCATCACGATTGAAGCCCTGCCGCGCGTCTCGATCACAACGGACGGGATCCTCGTCTAGCCCCGAGCAGCTCCACGTTGAAGGGGAGTCGCATCGGTTGTAGAAGCCGATGCGCCGAGCCG